>JBGSKP010000025.1:0-17497 GCA_041741175.1 Thiocapsa sp.
GGCGCGCGCGGGCGGTGCCTCGAGCGCTCAGGCTCCTCGCCGCCGGCTTCGCGATGCTCGGCCTTCTGACCTTGAGCGGCTGTGCAAGCTTTTTGGATTCCGGTACGTTTGCCGGGAAACCGGCACGCCCGGATCGCTTCGTGCTCCCCGATGAGGACACCGCCATGGTCGGGACCCTTCAGGTTGTCGTGGCGCGTCACGAGGACACGCTTGCGGATTTTGCCCGCCGCTATGGTTTGGGATTCGACGAAATCGTTGCCGCGAATCCAGATGTCGACCCCTGGCTGCCCGGAAGCGGAACCCGCGTGGTCCTGCCGACGCAGTTTGTGCTCCCCGACGCCCGGCGCGAGGGGATTGTGGTGAACCTTGCGACGCTGCGTCTGTTCTACTTTCCGAAGCAGGAAGATGGTGAGCCGCAGGTCGTCATCACCCACCCCATCGGCATCGGTCGCGAGGGCCGGCGAACGCCTCTGGGGCTGATGCGGATCGTGCAGAAGACCGAGAATCCAACCTGGACGCCGCCCGCTTCGGTTCGCCGGGAACATGCCGAGCGCGGTGACCAGCTCCCCGGGGTGGTCCCGGCGGGCCCCGACAATCCTCTCGGTGCCCACGCGATGCGCCTGAGCCGTCCGGCCTATCTGTTCCACGGGACCAACAAGCCCTACGGCGTCGGCATGCGCGTGAGTTCCGGGTGCATCAGGCTCTATCCGGAAGACATCGCCCGGTTGTTCGAAGAGGTGCCGATCGGAACCAAGGTGAATGTCGTGAATCAGCCTTACCTGGTCGGCGCGCAAGGCGGCGTGCTCTATCTTGAGGCGCATGCCCCGCTGGCGGAGGAGGCGGCGCGCTGGAAAGGCAGTCTGAAGCCGATGGAGGCAGTGATCAGGCGCAAGATAGGCGAGGACGCCGCGCTGGTCGACTGGGACCGGGCGGCACAGGTGGCCGGCGAGGCGCGCGGCATACCGGTGCCGGTCTCGCCCGATAGCCCGACCCTCGACAGACTCATTGCCGGTGCCCCGCGTGTGCCGCGAATTCCGCCCTGGGACGCGATCGAGGCCGAGACGGCGACGGCGGACATTCAGGCGGACATCGAGGCTGATATTCAGGCGGACCTGAAAGCCGACATTGACGCCGACATGGCACCCGGCACCGAGGTGCAAACCGAGCTGGACGTCGAATCGGGCAGCGAGTCCGACGATGGGGCCCTGACGAGACGGGCATCGCGGCGGCCGGGCGCCCTTGGTGCAGGCTGACATGACACACGACATGCGTTTCGTCTTCATCGGCAGCGGAACCCGCGCCGTGCTCACCGAGTGAATGCTCGTGGAGCCTGGTCATGAGGTCGTCTTTATTGAGCGTGATCCGGCGACGATCGAGCTGTTTCAAGGCTAGCTCGACGTGGGCTTCATCCACGGCGACGGCACCCGGCCAGCGATCCTGCGCGAGGGCGATCCGCAGGGCACCGATCTGCTCTTCTGCCTGACCCACGACGATCAATCCAACATCATTGCCAGTCTAGTGGCCCGCTCACTGGGTTATCGCCGGGTCGTGACCAAGATCGAAGATCCGGATCTGGAGCATATCTGCTCCGAGTTGGGTCTGGCCGACTCGCTGGTGCCGATGCACACGGTCGGGCGTTACCTGGCCGACATCTCGGCTTCGGTGCATGCGCAGAGGGGTCTGCCCTGAGTTGGTGCGCGTCGAGGTCCGGACCTGCGTGCATGGCGCTTCGGATGCTGTGTTCGAACAATCGCTTACCGTGCCGACAATGGGTTGATTAGTGTTGGCGCGATTCTTGACTACGTATCCTTGCATGTAGGCGATAGCGTGGGGTGCGCTGAGATGTTGACACAATTCCAAACCGGCAGTGCCGGTCAGCTACGGATGCAACACGCGGGACAAGCGATGGCCTACCACGAGTTCTATCAGGACGACTTTCGGCCGCGCGATCACTACCTACCTATGTGGGAGCACATCCAAACCACCGGGCAGCAGATCCTCGGGGCGAAGGCGCGCGATGCCCATCTAACCCTGCATACCGAAGGGGTAACCTTTACCGTCTATTCGAACAACGATGAAGGGATCGAGCGTGTCTGGCCCTTCGATATCCTGCCGCGCATCATCACCGCACACGAGTGGGCGCAGATCGAGGCCGGGCTCAAACAGCGCATCCGCGCCCTGAATCTCTTCCTGAAGGACCTGTATCACGGTCAGCGGATCCTCAAGGACGGCGTCGTGCCGCCCGAGCTGATCTACCGGGGCAAGGACTTCCGGCGCGAGATCATGGACATCACCCCGCCGCACGACATCTACCCCCACATCAGCGGCGTCGATCTGATCCGCGACGAGGACGGTCGCTATCTGGTACTTGAGGATAATCTGCGCACCCCGTCGGGCGTGTCCTACATGATCGAAAACCGGATCGTGGAGCGGCGCATCCTGCCCGAGTTCTTTGCGCGTTATCGGGTCCGCCGGGTCGAGCACTATCCGGCTCTGCTGCTGCAGGCCCTGCGTTATCTCTCGCCGCGCGGCGCGGACGACGCAACCATCGTGGTTCTGACGCCCGGCATCTTCAACTCGGCCTATTTCGAGCACACCTTTCTCGCCAAGGAGATGGGTGTGGAGCTGGCCGAAGGTCGCGATCTGGTCTGCAAGAACGATAAGGTTTATCTGAAGACAACTCAGGGCCTGCGTCAGGTCGATGTCATCTACCGGCGCGTCGACGACGATTTTCTTGATCCGCTGGTGTTCCGCGCCGACTCGGAGTTGGGCGTGGCCGGCGTGATCAATGCCTGGCGTGCAGGCAACGTCGCGCTTGCCAATGCGCCGGGCAGCGGCATTGCGGACGACAAAGCGGTCTACGCCTACGTTCCGGACATCATCCGCTACTATCTGGGCGAATCACCGATCCTGCCCAGTGTTCCGACCTATCAGATGACCGATCACCAGGATCGCATGTACGTGCTCGACAATATGGAGAAGATGGTCATCAAGGCAGTCGCGGAATCCGGCGGCTACGGGATGCTGATGGGACCCTCGTCCACTACCGCACAGCGCGCCGAGTTTGCACGTAAAATCGAGGAGAATCCGCGGAATTACATCGCCCAGCCGGTGATCCAGCTCTCGCGCCACATCTGTTATCTCGACGGTGAACTGGAGTCGCGTCATTTGGATCTGCGGCCCTTCAGTATCTACGGCAGCGATATCGAGGTTGTTCCGGGTGGTTTGACCCGCGTGGCGATGACCAAGGGCTCGCTGGTCGTGAACTCCTCGCAGGGCGGGGGTAGTAAAGATACTTGGGTGCTGGCCGATTAATGCTCAGTCGTATCGCAGAATCGCTGTACTGGATGACCCGGCATCTGGAGCGTGCGGACAATACCGCGCGCGTGCTGGACATCAATGTCGTCTACATGCTTGAGGCCGACGAGGGTGCGACCGAGGAGATGCAGTGGCGTCCCTTGCTCACAATCATGGGTGCCGACGACTTGTATGAGGAGCTGCATCCCGACAGGCGCGTGACGGTGCAGCGCGTCATCCATCTGCTCACCCAGGATCGCAAGAACCCAGGCTCTCTCCTGGTCAGTCTCAAGCTGGCCCGCGAAAACGCCCGGGTGGTGCGCGACCGCATCTCAAGCGAGATGTGGGAGGCGCTCAACGAGCTGTGGCTCTCCGCCGACAAGCATCTGAAAACGACGCTGCAGCCGTGGCGAGCAGCCGAGTTCTATGCCTTCATTCATCGCCAGGTCGCGGCCTTCTTTGGCCTGACCCAGAGCACCATGATGCGCGGCCAGGCGTATGGCTTCATGGCGCTCGGAAGTCTGCTGGAGCGCGCCGACATGACCGCGCGGATCCTGGATACACGCTATCACCTGCTGCTGCCGGATCTGAAGCTTGTCGGCTCGCCGCTGGACTTCTACCAATGGGGCGCCCTGCTCAAGTCGCTCTCCGGTTTCGAAGCCTATCGCCGCAAGTATCAGGGCGGAATCCGTCCGATCGATGTCGTTGAGTTCGTCGTGCTCGACGTCGATTTCCCCCGCTCGCTTGCGTACTGCGTGGACGGGATGGAGCGCGCGCTCGGGCGGATCGGGATCGCGCCGGAAGGGGCCGTGCCCGAGCGCCTCGCCGCGCTGCGTCGGCACCTTGAGGGTGCGACACCTCAAGGGATTCTGGACCTTGGCCTGCACGAGTATCTCGACGACTTCCTGGGGCTTTTGGCCGATCTCGGTACGGCATTGCAGAGCGACTATTTCGAGGCGCACCTGGGGGATGAGGGTCAGTGAGATACCAGATCGAGCGAGCTTGTCGGATCCACTTCGCGGCCCCCGCGCGCGAGCACCATGTTCAGCTGCGCCTGGCGCCCTGGGACGACGAGATTCAGTCGCTGCTGCGGATCGCGCTCGCCGTTGCGCCCGAGGCCGGCGTCGCTGCCTGCAGGGATGGCTTCGGTAATCTGTCGCATCATTTCGCCGTGTTGGGTGCCCACCGCGAGCTCTCCTTCACCATGACAGCCGAGGTGGAGACGCGTCTGGACAACCCGTTTGACTTTCCGTTGGTTCCGCTTGCGCGCGAACGCGCCTGGATCAACGACTCCCTACATCAGGCGCCGCGCCTCTGGGATTTCGTGCTGCATCAAGGTCCGCTCACACCGGCGCTGCCGGAGCTGATCTGCGGATACAGGGTTCCAAGTCTGCGCGAAGACCGGCCCCTCTTCGATCAGGTCCGGGAGGCCAGCACCTGGATCCAGTCGATCACACCCTTCGATCCCGAACTGGAGACACCGGTCGCCGCGCTGCCCGCGCTCTTCGATGCCGGACGAGGCTGTGCCGCGGATCTCGCGCATCTTCTCATCGCACTGATGCGCCAGTGGTCGATCCCTGCACGGTTCGTCTCGGGTTATCTGGATGCTACCTATTTCGACCCGGACGACGAGGATCCGTCGGGCACCCAGCCACGCGAGCAGAGGCTCCACCACTGGGCCGAGGTTCTGATTCCGGGTGGTGGCTGGCGCGGTTTCGACCCCGCCTTGGGTCTGCTCGCCGATGCGACCTACATGCGCGTCGCCGTCGGGCGCGATGCCGGCGACGTGCAGACGCTGCGCCAGACCTGCCGCAGCGACGGATCCACGCCGCAGCTCGAAGAAACCCTAGCCGTCACACCTATTGAACCGCGTCCGTCATGACCTTCGGACATCTCTGATCGGGTCGCCCTTGTTGCGACCAAAAGGCGCCGGAGTCGACGCGGTTCAAGTATTTCAAGATTGTGCTTTTCTTCTCCTGAACCGCGTCAACTCCAGCACATCATAAGACCGGAATCGTTGCTGTTCCCTCGATCCTCGCCGATCACTCCGGACGCGGTTCAGTTTTGGATGCGCGAGGCCCGCGTCAACTCCGAAAACCGTACCCCCCGCAACCCGCCGATCTCCAGACTCAACCGTTCGATCTCGGCCGGCATGCCGCGGATGATGATGGTCTCCAGGCAGTTGTGATGGTCCATATGGACATGGGTCGTGGCCACGACATGAATGTACTGGCGATGCTGAATGTCCAGGATGTGCTGGGTGAGCTCGCGCTGATGATGGTCGTAGACGATGGTGAGCACGCCCGCGACCTCCTCGTCGCCGCGCTCCCAGGTCTCTTCGACGATCCGCTCGCGGATCAGGTCGCGCACCAGCTCGGACCGCGACGCGTAGCCCTTCTTGACCACCCGTCTATCGAGCTCTTCCAGCAGGGCGCGCGGCAGCGAGACGCTGAAGCGAATGGTTTCCTCGACGTTGGGTATGTCGATCCCTTCAGAAATCGTCGAAGCCATCGAAGTCCCCCATGTCGCCGTCGTCCATCATCTGCTCGTCAAACTCGTTATCGGGTTCGGTCTCTTCGGCAGGCGGTTCTGCCGCCTGTGCATCCTGCACCGTGAACAGGGCGGTCAGCAGGTTGGCTGCCATGACGCCTCCGGTAACAGCCATAGCGGTCTGGACCGCGGATCCCAGAAAACCGCCGCCGGCTCGGTTGGTTTGTCCGGTTGGTGCGCCGGCGTTTGGAAAGGTATACCCTGCCGATCCGCTCGCCGTCACCGATGGAACGTCGGTACGCGGCGTCGGCGCGGCGAACAGGGTGTCGAGGAATCCGTCACCGGCTGGCCGGTTCGCCAATTCCAGTTCCAGCTCCTGCACCCGCCGGGCAAGTGCGTCGATGGCACGCTCCTGCACCAGGATCGCCTGGGCCATGTAATAGGGTGCGGCGGGCTGACGCGCGAGCGCGGCGACGATCTGCTGCTCTACGGCAGGATCCCGCGCTCCGGTTTGATGCTCGGCTTGCCTGAGTTTGCCGAACAGGTCTTCGATGATGCGCTGCTCATGCTGTTGCAGCTCGTTCTGGGGCATTGCTGGCCTCCGCTAGATGAATCCGGTCGAATCGATCCACGCCATAACGATATCCGGTCGTGCGCCGAGACTCCAACGTGCCTTGGTGCTGGTGTGGACGGACAACGCCGCGAATGCTACCTTTTCGGTATTACCGATAGAGCCATGGTGCTACGCGCCGCGGCGTTCAATGCGGAAGCGATCCGGCTATGCATATCGTCGATGGTGTCCTGAGTGCGCCGGTCCTGGTCGGCGGATCCATGCTTGCAGTGGCGGGTGTGGCGCGGGGGCTGAGTGCGCTGGATGCGGACTCGATCCCGCGCGCAGGGCTTCTGACTGCGGTCTTTTTTGTCGCATCCCTGATTCATATCCCGATCGGCCCGGCGAGTGCCCATCTGATGCTAACAGGCCTGATGGGGCTGCTGCTGGGCTGGGCCGCCTTTCCGGCGATCCTGGTAGGACTCTTGCTCCAAGCGGCCTTTTTCGGCTTTGGCGGTCTGACCGTCATTGGGGTCAACACGCTCAATCTCGCCCTTCCGGCCGTCCTGATCGGCCTGCTTATGCGTCTGTTGCTGGAACGCGCCCCCATCCGCCCGCGATCCGCGACTGTCCTGCTTGCCGGTTTCCTGGTCGGTGCCTTGTCCTTCGCTCTGTCGGCGCTGTCGGTGGCCGGTGCGCTGGTGCTGAGCGGGA
Source organism: Thiocapsa sp. (assembly GCA_041741175.1). Lineage (GTDB taxonomy): Bacteria > Pseudomonadota > Gammaproteobacteria > Chromatiales > Chromatiaceae > Thiocapsa. Next base: position 7,052 of record JBGSKP010000025.1, read on the forward strand.
GCGAATTCGTGGCGGCGGCCCGCTTGATCCTGATCGCGCAGATCCCCGTCATGCTGGTTGAAGGCGTCATCACTGCGGCTACCCTGCGCCTGGTGTTGACCGTGCAGCCGGAGCTGATCGCTGCCGTGGCGAGCGCGCGCATGAGGTCGGCAGAACGCCCGCAGGAGGCTTGAGCCGTGTTTGCCAGGTCGACGCAGGTCTTGCGCTGCGTGCCTGGTCGTGCGCATCCTTGTCTGCGTGATGACCGACAACGCCCGCCATCCCTCTAAGCCCGATCACGCTGCGCGAATCGACCTGGTTCGCCGCGAGCCCGGTCGGGTGGATCTCCTGCTCGCCGGTGCATGGCGGCTTGACGCGGAGCTTCCCGATCTGGACCGGATCGATGCCGCATTGCTCGCTGATTCGGGTTTGACTGCCATTGGTTTTGAAACCGATGATCTCGCCGAATGGGACTCCGGGCTGGTAAGTTATCTTGCCGCATTGGCCTGGCGCAGTCGCGAGCGCGGGATCGCGATCGATGAGGCTGGTTTGCCCCAGGGCATGCGCGCCCTGTTGCGCTTGGCGTCCGCGGCCCCGGATCATCATACCGAGGGACGCCAGGAGCGCGCTGATCCGTTTCTTCAGCGCTTCGGTCAGGACTTCATCGATCTGGCGCGCTCGACCGGCGAGATTCTCGCCTTCATCGGCGAGGTGACACTGGCCTTACGTCTGATGCTCTCGGGACGGGCGCGTTTCAAACGCTCCGAGCTGTGGCTCCTGATCGAAGAGGTCGGGGCGGATGCGCTACCGATCATCAGCCTGATCAGCTTCCTGGTCGGACTCATTTTGGGCTACATCGGTGATCAGCAATTGGCCCAGTTCGGTGCCCGGATCTTCGTGGCGGACCTGGTCGGACTTGCAATCGTCATCCAGATGGGCGCGTTGATCACGGCCATCGTGCTCGCCGGACGGACCGGGGCGGCCTTTGCCGCGCAGATCGGTACGATGCAGGTCAACGAAGAAATCGATGCCTTGCGGACCCTGGGGATCTCGCCGGTTGAGTTCCTGGTGCTGCCCCGACTCGTTGCGCTCGTCACCATGACGCCGTTGTTGGCCATTTATGCCAATCTGATGGGCATCCTCGGCGGTGCCTTCGCAGGCACGGTCGTCGGAGGCTTGAGCTTGGCCGAGTACTTCACCCAAACCGTTGCGGCCATCGGCTGGCACCATATTACTCAAGGGCTCATCAGCGCGACCGTGTTCGGCGCCATCGTTGCCGTGTCGGGCTGTCTACGCGGCATGCAAAGCGGTCGCAGTGCCGCCGCGGTCGGCGAGGCAACGACCTCCGCCGTCGTCACCTCGATCGTCTTTATCGTGATCGCTTCGGCGGTGCTGACGATCGTCTTCGACGCGATCGGTCTGTCCTAACCCGTGGGTACGAGCAGCCTTTCGCCGGATTTGTCCACCACGGGCGCGCCGGATGCGCCCGGCCGGATGTCTGCCCTGGTCGCGGGATCCACGAGCGGCCATCCACATATCCTGCTCGATGCCGTCTCGGTCGGCTACGGTGATACCCTGATCCAGTGCGACCTGAGCTTCGGGATCCGCCGCGGCGACGTCTTCATCATCATGGGTGGAAGCGGGAGCGGCAAGAGTACCCTGATGCGTAGCCTGGTCGGGCTGCTGGAGCCCAAGTCGGGACGCATCCTGATCGACGGCAGAAGTTTTTGGGACGCGCCCGCGCAGGAGCGCACCCGTTTGATGCGCCGCAATGGTGTGATGTATCAGGGTGGCGCCTTATGGAGCTCGATGACCCTTGAGGAAAATGTCGCCTTACCGCTTGAGCAGTACACCGCGCTCGCACCACTTCGCATCCGCGAGCTCGCGATCTACAAGCTTGCCTTGGTCGGACTTGCCGACTATTGCGACTATTATCCCGCGCAGATCAGCGGGGGTATGCGCAAACGCGTCGGAGTGGCGCGCGCCATGGCGTTGGACCCGGATATCCTGTTTTTCGACGAACCTTCGGCCGGTCTGGATCCTTTGAGCGCGGGTCTGCTGGATGACCTGATCCTGGAGCTGCGCGCGAGTCTTGGAACGACCATGGTGGTGGTCACCCACGATCTGGCCAGTATCTTCGCCATTGCCGATGATTCGGTGTTCTTGGATGCCGCCACGCACACCATGCTGACGACGGGTAACCCGCGTGATCTGCGCGAGCACAGCGAGGTGAAGCTGGTGCGTGACTTCTTGAGCCGGGGAGAGACATGAGCAAACAGGCCAATCCGACCGTGATCGGCGGCTTCGTGCTCGGGGCCCTGGCCCTGGTCATCATTGGGATCCTGATCTTCGGCAGCGGCGCACTGTTTCGCGAACGGGTCTCGATGGTGACCTTCTTCCCCGGATCGGTGCAGGGCCTGAGCGTGGGCGCCGCGGTCCAGTTCGAGGGCGTGACGGTGGGACGTGTGACCGGGATCGAGCTGAACTTCTCATCCGGCACGGGAGCCTTCAGTGTTCCGGTGTCCTACGAGGTCTGGCCGGACAGCGTGCGCATTCTCGGGCAGACCGCCGAGGACTCGCCCGACGAGATCCTGCGCGGCCTGGTCCGCGAGCGGGGCCTGCATGCCCGACTCGAATCGTTGAGCTTCGTCACCGGTCAGTACCTCATTGCGCTGCAACTGGTGCCCGGCCGCGCGACACGTCAAGTGAGCGAGCGTGATGATGTGATCGAGGTGCCCTCGATCGAGGCCACGCGCGATCGGATGACGGAGATGCTCGAAAATCTGCGTCTCGACGATCTCGTCAACGAGGGCGCCTTGACCTTGGCATCGATGCGGCAGTTGATCGGTTCAGGGGAGGTCGAGACCCTGCTGAAGAGCATGAGCGCGACGCTGGAACAAGTCCGGATCCTGCTCGCCGATGTTGATCGGGAGTTGCATCCGTTGGCACTGCGGATAGATACGACCCTGTCAGACTATGCCGATCTGGCCACGACGTTACGCGCGCAAGTCATGCCGCTCGCAGCGAATCTGGACGCCATGACCGTGCAGTTGACTCAGTTGGTTCAACGCGTCGATGCGCAGGTGGTCCCGGTTTCCAGTGCCGCGCAGGCGGCGCTCGGGGAGGTCGAGGAATCGATGCGCGCCATGCGTCTGTTGGCGGGGGACGCCGGCGGTACCCGCATGCGTCTGGATCAGGCACTGAACGAGGCAGCGGCTGCGGCCCGCGCTTTGCGGTCTTTCGCCGATCAGCTTGATCGACATCCGGAGGCATTATTACGGGGGCGGCGCTGACAGCGACAACACCATCCACGCGCGCGGTTGCGGCCGATCGGGGGATGGGCTCGATTGCGCTTGGCAAAGAATCGACCCGACCCTGAAGCGGGTCGGGCGATGGTGGAACAGCTCGGGGTTTTCACGTCAAAGGTGCGACCGTGTTGAGCGCATCCGGTGCGATGCTGGATGTCTTGTGCGACCCCGAACCGACGCTGTCGCAGCGCCTACAACACCGAACGGGTTTTTTTACAGGCCGAAGACCGCGTAGGAGTCATGACTGCTCGTCGACGTGGTCTGCACCTCGACTACCGGCTCCTTCACTTCTTCGTTGGCCAGACGATCGGACTCAGACATGACCATCGTTGTTTGGACGCCACCGACTAGAAGTGCGACTGCTGCGAGAACACCTAAAGCACCCATGGTACATCTCCGATTGCGAGTGGTTACTAACGATGGCCTTTATTATATAAGCAAGTTCTAATTTAGCAACTCCTAATTTAGTATTTTGCGTTCGGGACAAGGTGTCAGACATGCTCGGAGAGTGCACGGAGCCCGCGCTGGCGAAACCGCGGCGACTCATTAGGCACGTTGAAGTCGGCAAAGGCTTGAATCGAATAGCGATCGCCTGGTTGACGCTCCACTTCATCCGCCCGACTGCGAAGGGCGGACCTGTCATCCGGGTCTGGTCCTAGTCGAGCGTGATCAGGAGGGATGTGGCGCTCTCCGGCACGATGCGTTTGAAGTGCTCGGCATACCTCGGGCGCATTTTGGGCGGCAAGGCGATCAGCGTGGCGCGATCGAAGACGGCGCCGACGCCATCCAGAAAGAACGCCCGGCGGCATGATCCCGAAAGGACCCGGTCAGGACAAGTCCGCCTGAATGCGCGTCTCGGTGCCTGGTGCCTGCTATCATTTCAGCCGATTCGATCCAAATTCGATCGTAAGTTCGACCCTGAGGATTCAACCTGAAGATCTGTCCTGAGCATCCCGGCTGCTGATCGCGCGCAGGCAGTATAGCGGCTGGCTTGCGGCCGTGCGTCGAGGTAAAAGGAGACCTGATATGCGTGTACTGGTTGGTGATATCGGCGGAACCAAGACCGCATTGGGTCTTGCGAAGACGCACGGCGAAGGCGTTGAGCTGGTCGAGACGCGACAGTATCCGAGTGCGGATTTTGCGTCGCTCGACGCAATCGTGCGGCGGTATCTGGATGAAATCGGAATGAGCTGTCGCTTTGCGGCATTTGCCATTGCGGGCCCCGTGCGTGACCGACGCAGTCAGGCCACAAACCTGCCCTGGACGCTGGATGCGGATGCGATGGAGCAGGCGCTTGGCTTTGCAGGCGTGGCGATGCTCAATGATCTGGAGGCCACAGCTTGGGGCTTGGCTGCACTGGCGCCCGATGACTTGGCCGAGATCTATCCGGGAGAGTCGGTGTCGGGTAACGCCTGCGTCGTGGCAGCGGGCACCGGGCTCGGCGAGGCGGGCCTGTACTGGGATGGTCTGCGCCATCATCCGTTCGCAACCGAAGGTGGGCATGCGGACTTTGCCCCGACGGATGCCCTGGAGTGCGCCCTCCTGGCGTTTCTTCAGAACCGCTTCGGTCGAGTGAGCTGGGAGCGCGTCGTGTCCGGTCTGGGTATTCGCAATCTCTACGACTTTACGTTGGAGGAGAGTGCAGGCGAGTCGCCCGACTGGTTGCGCGCGGCGTTCGTGAACGGCGATGCCGCGGCCGCCATCGCAGAGGGCGCTGCCGGTGAGCGTTGCCCGGTTTGCACCCGAACGATGGATCTGTTTTATCGTCTCTATGGTCGCGAAGCCGGCAATATGGCGCTCAAGCAGATGGCGCTCGGCGGTGTGTTCCTGGGCGGCGGTATTGCGCCGAAGAATCTGGATGCCTTGCGTCGCAGCGCGTTCCTGGAGGGTTTTTTCGACAAAGGTCGCCTGGAGCCGCTCATGCGAGCCATGCCGGTGCGCGTGATCGTGCAGCCGAACGCGCCGCTGATGGGGGCGGCTCGGTTTCTAGCCTCACAGTAAAGCGCCACCCTCCACCCTCCACCGGCCACGCGCGGAACGGACACCTCACCGAGGATCCCAATGAAACAGACCATTATCATTTCGGGTATGACCTGCCAGCACTGTGTTCGCGCCGCGTCCGCGGCACTTGAGAGTGTCGCGGGTGTGGACGCCGTCGCGATCGATCTGCAAAGCGGTCGCGCTATGGTGGATGGACAGGCTGACGCGGCGGCCCTGATTGCCGCCGTGGTGGCTGCTGGCTATGACGCCGAGCTAGAGAGGGCCGGCTAGCGTGCTGTGCTGACCGTGGATTGCGCTGTGCAGGACGGCGTTCTAAATACTATGATGCGCACTGTCGCTTTTGAAGCGCGACTTGTTGTAATTCGTCGACAGGCTCTCGCTGATCGTCTAGGAGTCGACTGTGTATCGAGTGCGAAGGGGTCGAGCTGTGCTGCTGCCGAGTGATTCGGCTCGACGTGAAGCTGACGTGCGCGCGCGCGTTTCTGCCGTGTGCCTTCTGGCTGCGCTCATGCTTTATGCGGGCAACGCGCTGGCCGCGAAGGTTGATGTGAGGGTGACGGGTGTCACGGGAGAGCAGGAGGCGAACGTCCTCGGTCTGTTGGCCATCTATCAGGAGCGCTCGGACCCAGATCTGACACCAATCCGGGTCGAGGCGCTGCATCGTCTGGCGCCCGATCAGATCCGGGACGCCCTGGCTCCGTTCGGATTGTACCGGGTCGAGGTGACCGATCGACTCGATGTGCCGGCGGATCCGAACGGGACCTGGGTGGCGACCTACGATGTGGTTCCGGGTCCGGCGGTCAAAATCGCTCGGGTCGACTTCGCCATTACCGGTGAAGGGGCGGACGATCCGACCTTCCCGACAACCTTCCCGATGCAGGTCGGCGACGTTCTTCTGCATGCCGTCTATGAAGCAGCCAAGGCCGATGTTCGTTCACGTGCCTCCGCCGCCGGTTACCTGGACTATGCGCTGGTGCGCCACCGCGTGTTGATCGATATGGTGGCCTACGAGGCCATCATTGAATTTCAGTTGGAGACCGGGCCGCGCTTCTATCTCGGAGAAGTGTCCTTTAAGCAGGATCTGTTGAACGACAGGTTTCTGCGGACATTCGTGAATTTCGAGCCGGGGGTGGTCTACAACCCGGATCTGCTCCTCGCGCTCCAGGGTCGGCTGCTCGGTACCGAGTATTTCAGCGACGTAGAGATCGTGCCGCTGAAGGAGTCGGCGCATAACGGCACGCTGGTGCCGATCGAGGTTATCGCGACCCGTAACAAACGGGATAAGTACCGGGTTGGCGTGGGCTTCGCCACCGACACGGGACCGCGCATCAGCGCCGATTGGCGTCGCCGCTACGTCAATCAATGGGGGCATAATTTCCGCAGCGAGCTGCAACTCTCGCCGGTGTTCTCGCAGTGGAACTTCGACTATCGGATCCCGATCCAGGATCCGACCCGCGATTACATCATCATCAAGCCGCAGATCAGCTATTCCGACTTAGTGACCCAGAAGGGCTGGCTCTCCTCGCTGCAGGTTGCCCACTCGACGCTGACGCCGAAAGACTGGCGGCGCACAGTCGGTGTGGATTTCCTCTACGAGGATTACGACATCAGCGATGTCCAGACCGGTGTGACCTTCGAGCTGGCGCCGAACATCTCCTGGTCCAAGACCGTCGCGGACGATCCGATCAATACCAATCGAGGCTACCGCATTCGCTACGGCCTGCTTGGCGCGGTCGAGGGTGTGCTGTCGAATGCGACCTATCTGACCGGCGGATTCCAGTTCAAATGGCTGCGTCGCTTCGCCGAGACGTATCGGTTTATCACGCGCGCCGATCTGGGTGTCACGCTCGCCTCGGACCTGAAGGAGATCCCGGCAAGCCGTCGGTTCTTTACCGGCGGTGATAATACCCTGCGCGGTTGGGCGTTCAACACGCTCGGACCAACCGAGCCGGCCACTGGCGAGACCGTTGGGGGACGCTATCTGGCCGTCGGCAGCCTCGAGCTGGAGCGCACGGTCTACGGGCCCTGGAGCGCCGCCGTATTTACCGACTTCGGCAACGCCTTTGATCCGAGCTACGACAATCAGTACGAGCAAAGTGTCGGTGTCGGCGTGCGTTGGGCGTCCCCCGTCGGTCAGGTGCGCATCGACGTCGCGTTTGCGCTGACCTACGACGACTACGAGATGTTCGACGGCTGGCCCCCGGCGCGCCTGGTCTTTACGATCGGCCCCGACTTATGAACAACATCCCGCCCCCCGAGCCACCCGCAACACCCGCGCCCGAGCTGCCACGGGATGCGGTCCCCGATTCCGACCAACCGACTGACCAACAGGCGGGCCAACAGTCTGACCGTCATGCGCTCGGGCGGCGTCCCGGCATCCGTCCGCTGCGATTCCTGCTGGGTTTGAGCGTCTCCTTCGGTCTGGCCTTAATCCTCATGTTGGCGATTGTGCTGGGCACCCAGACCGGCTTGCGATTCGCTGTCGGGTTGGCCGAAGACGTCGCGCCCGGCGTGCTCAGCATCGAGCGCATCGAAGGTCGCGTCCTCGGCGCTCTGCATCTCGGTCACCTCAAGTTCAAGCTCGGCGAGCTCTCGTTGGATGCCGGCAGCATCGATCTAGACTGGACGCCCTTCGCCGCCGTCGGCGGAACCCTGCCGATCGCGATGCTGCGCATAAGCGACCTGGATTTGGTGTTGCCGCCGTCGTCCGATGAGCCGAAGCCACCTCTCGTCCTGCCCGATATCGTTCTGCCGCTGGCCGTGGATCTGGGCGAAGCGCGTGTGGAGCGGGTGCGTCTCTATCGCGCGGGGGCGGCGGCGCCCTTCCTGCAGATCGATCATGCCGCCCTGTCTGCGAACCTCACCGGCAGTGAGCTGACCCTCAGGCATTTGGAGGCGGCCCTGCCGAGCCCTGAGCTCAGCGCGCGCGCGAGCGGTCAGGTTGAGCTGACGGATGCCTATCCACTCGCCCTGAAACTGGATTGGCAGCTGATCGAGGCCCCGGCCATCGCGTTGCAGGGCGCGGCGCAGATCAAAGGCGATGCAACTGCGTTGAGCGTCCGGCATCGCTTGAGCGGATCGGCACGGGCGGATCTGCATGTCCGGGTGGCCGATCTTCTTCAGCAGCCGAGCTGGGACGGGATGCTGGAGATCATCGCCCTGGATCTGCCGGACTTCGTCGCCGATGCACCGGCGGTTGAGGTGTCCGGACGTCTGGAGACGCAGGGTGATCTGGTGAAGGCTGCCGTCACGGGTCAGCTCGACGCCCACGCCCCGGATCTGCCGGACTTCGGACATCTCGCCGCCGTACTGGACGTCACCTGGTCCGAGCGGGTTCTGGCGATTCGCCGTTTGGATCTGACCGAGCAGGTCTCGGATGCGCTCTTCACTGCGACCGGCCGGCTCGATCTGAGCGCCGATCCAGGTCGCTTCGAGGTCGAAGGCAACTGGGAGCGCCTGCGCTGGCCTCTGAGCGGGGATCTGGTTGCCGAGTCTCCGCGTGGTGAGCTGGATGCTTCGGGCCGCCTCGACGCCTTCGACTATGCCGTGTCGTTGGCCGCGCAGGGCCCCGCGATCCCTGAGACAACGCTGGATCTGACGGGCACCGGCTCGCAAACTGGTGTCCGGATCGTGCCACTGAAGCTGGTTCAGGGCGTGGGCGAGTTGCTTGGCGAGGGTCAGATCGCCTGGTCTCCGGCGCTGACCTGGACACTGGCCTTGAACGGCAAGGATCTGAATCCGGGCGCCTTCGTCGCCGGTCTGGAGGATCGCCTGGCGTTTCAGATCAACACCTCAGGCGGCCTGGAGGCTTTCAACTACGCCCTGGATGCACAATCGGTCGGTCCCGGTCTTCCCGCCTCGCGGTTGCGTCTCGCCGGCACGGGCGATCAGCGGCAGGTGCGGGTCGAGACCCTGGACCTGGATACCCTGGGTGGGCGCGTTGCGGGCACCGCCCGGTTGGGTTGGGATCCGCGCATCACCTGGGAGGCGACCCTGGATGCGCGCGACATCGATCCGGGCGTCTATGCGGTGGAGTGGGACGGCAATCTGGGTGGTCGCCTGAGCAGTCGCGGGACGCTTGAGCCCTCGGGGCCGGACCTGGTCGCCCGGATCGAAGGGATCGAGGGCATACTACGCGGCTATGTGGTGGCGGCCTCCGGTGCGGTCACGATGGTCGGCGAGACGATCCGGATCGAGGATCTCGTTGCGGCGTCCGGACCCACCAGCGTGCGCGTCCAGGGTCAGATCGATCAGCTGCTGGACCTAGCCTTCGATGTGGAATCGTCGGATCTGACCAGCCTGATGCCTGAAACCCGCGGCGCAGTCACGGCGCACGGCAAGGTGTCGGGACCGCGCGAGGCACCGCGTCTTCTTCTGGATCTGTCGGCGCGGGACGCCGAGTGGCAGGGGCAGGGGATCGCCACGCTGAGCGGCGCACTGGATGTCGGGCTCGCTCGGGAGGATCCGTTCGAGATCCGTCTTGACGGCACCGGACTCGTCGTGGGCAATCTGGCCTGGAGCAGCCTATCGGTCCGCGGTGCCGGCCGGATCCCGGATCATCGTGTCGATCTATCGCTGCAGGGCCAGCCGCTAGCGGTTACCTTCGCCGGTTCCGGTCGTCTCGATGCGGCAGGCGCCTATGCCGGGGAGATCGCGCGTCTGGATCTGGCGACGACCTCTTTTGGCGATTGGTCCTTGCAGCGACCGACACCGCTGTCGATCGCCGGATCACGGATCGCCGCCGGGCCGCTGTGTCTGCGCGGCCCGGGCGGAACCGGTGGCTGTGCCGAGGTGAGCCGCGACGAGGCGAATCGCTCCAACGCGAGTCTTGATGTGGATGTGGCCGACCTTGCGCTCCTGGCACCGCTGCTCCCGCCGAATCTGGCCTTGACCGGCAAGGGGCGGATCCAGGGACGTTTTGAGCTTGCCGATTCGGTGCTGAGCGGAAAGGCGACTGCCGAGGTTCCTCAGGGGGTGTTGCGTGCCCCGCTTGGGAAGGGGCAAGAGCAGGTTCTGGATTTCTCGGGGACACGTTTCGGAATCGAAGCCGGTGCGCGCTCGCTCTCGGCTCGGCTCGGGTTGCCGTTGGAGGGGATCGGACGGGTCGAGGGAGCGCTCGATCTCGCCGGTTGGCGGCTCGACGCCCCGGCGCGTCCCG
>JBGSKP010000026.1:0-2017 GCA_041741175.1 Thiocapsa sp.
CCTGCGTCGCCCCCTGCCCGGGGGTGGCCGAATGGCCGTGGAATCAGTGGCCGAATCGCCGTGGAACGGGTGGCCGAATCAGCGTGGAATCAGTGGCCGAATGCCCGTGGAATGGGTGGCCGAATGGGCGTGGAATACGCACCAAACCCCGACAAGCCGTCCTGCGGGGGCTCATCCTCGAATTGTGCGCCCTGCGCCCCTTTACGGCCGCCGAACTCTGCAAGGTGCTCGGACGCAGTGACCCACGGGAACTGACCCGCAGCCACTTGAAACCGATGCGGGAGGCTGGGCAAATCGAACTGCGCTACCCGGAAAGCGTCAAGCACCCACACCAAGCCTATCTGGTTCCTGAAAATGCCCCGGAGAACCGGCATGCGTGATGGACAGACAACGCCAACGCGGACCTAGACGCCGAATTGGGCCTCACCGCCCGGCGATACCATAGCCGATATCCTGGACGAACGGCGTTGTAGCCAAGCCGATTTCGCCGCGCGAACCGGCTACACCGTTCAGCACGTCAGCAACCTGATCACGGGCCGTGCCCCGATCACTGCCGAGACCGCCGCTGGCCTGGATCGCGTCCTCGGTGGCACGGTCGAGTTCCGGCTCGCCCGCGAGGCTCACTATTGCGCCGCACTGGAGTTTGGCGAGTCCGGGATCATTTGAAAGGGATGCCATTCAATCGAGGAGATTTCCCATGTCGATCGCAACCGTCATCATCAACCAGGGGCAGATTGAAATCCCCAAGCACATTCGCGACGAGCTGCATTGGGAAAGCGGCCATGCCCTGATTCTTGAAACCACCGACGCAGGCGTTCTGTTGCGAGCGCAAACGGCGAAAAAGCCGCTGCGCGGCTTCCTCAAGCAGGACGGCCCGCCGGTATCCACCGACGACCTGTGCGCGCCGGTCGATGCCGGCGCCGACTGGGATGCGGCGGAACGGCGCAGCCGATGATCGCCTTCGATACTCATCTGCTGGTCCGGTTGGCTGTCGATGACCATCCCCAACAAGCGGACGTCGCCGAGAACCTGCTCAAGCAGCATCGCGTCCTGATCTCGCGCACCGTGCTGCTGGAAACCGAATGGGTACTGCGCTCCCGCTACAAGATCCCGCCCGAGCGCATCCACGCCTTCTTTCAGCTCATGATGCCCACGGAAAATGCCGAACTGGAAGACACGCGCGCCGTCGCGCGGGCGCTGGTCTGGTACGAGCAAGGCGCCGACTTTGCCGATGCGCTGCATCTGGCCGCGTGCGGAGATGCCGTGCTCCACACCTTTGACCGGGGATTCTGCAAGGCCGCGCGGGCAGCGGGAATTGCACCGGAGGTACGGGTATGGGAGGTGTGATGCCAGGATGGCCGAGAACGCAACGGCTCATTAACGAGCGATCTTCTCCACTGCCAGAAGGGCGCACGTTGACCGACAAAGGTTGTAACCTTGAGCATGCAACCTTGCCGCACGCGCGTGCGACCGAGACAGCACAGGAAGACCGGCATGAGTGATGGACTGAAACCAGGATGGCGGCGGGTCAAGTTTGGCGAGGTTGTCCGTCTCAACAAGGACACCAGCAAGAACCCCGAGGCTAATGGACTCGACCGCTATGTGGGCCTAGGAGCCTGTCCGACTTAGGTTCCCGATCGGGTTTCGAGAGCCCGCATTGGCAAAAATGCGACAGGCGAGTGCGCGTGAAACATCGAAATTGTCGGTATGTTTCGCGAAAACGCGCGATCTTGCCCTCTTTTTCACCCTTTATGCGCGAAAAGGCGCTTGAGATTCCATCCCAGACACACCAGTGCCCACTCGCCCTGTACCGCACGCAGACCACGCAGCAGGAATTGCCGGAAACCCAGCACGTGCTTGATGATGCCGAAGACGGTCTCGACCGTGGCCTTGCGCTTGGCATAGCGGGCCTTGCCGTCGCGGGTACGCAACCGATGCGCAGTGGCCTCGGCCGGCGTGGGCTGGCCTTGGGGCGCCGGCGGGTCGTCGGCGAGCCGCTCGGCCAAGGGTGGGTTGT
>JBGSKP010000027.1:0-12501 GCA_041741175.1 Thiocapsa sp.
GGCAGGTCGACCGTGTAGATTGCGAACTCCCCCGCCGGTGGCCCGACCGACTCCAGCCGCACCCCGGACGGAGTGGACCGCCAGTTTCCGGCAACGCTCCAGCCAGCCTGCTCCAACACCGGCAAAACCCCGCTCCGCTGCCAGGCGGCAGAATCTCCGAGGTACCCGTGCACCGGCACCAGGATCCGACCGGCGCCGGCGGAGCCGGCAAACGCCAGCCCGAGCACGCAACACAGGGCCAGCCACCACCGACCAGGCCAACACTTCATATCTCGTCCTCCGGGTTGATCAGGCGGCCAACGCCTGCGATCGCGATCTAATCGATGCCCCGCAGAACGGAATTACGTAAACTGTCGCCGCAATTCGCGATTCGCGCAATTCGCTAAGGCCGCCATGCTCAGCTAAATCTCCCACCGCGGTCTCACTGCCAGGCAGGCATCACCTCGATCGAAATGATACCGACATCAGACAAAATTTTGGTCTCCTGAAAGTCCGGACTACCAGTCTCAGCATCAATCTTGAACACGGCGACATCGCGTGACTTCTGACCACCTATGAGTAGCCATTGCCCCGTCGGATCGATCGCGAAGGTCCGTGGAATAGAGACCTCCGCTGGAACGGTTTTGAGTCGCTCCAAGCCGTGCCCGGTGACTCTGAAGACGCTGATGGCATCTCGCTGTTGAGCGGTTCCGTCGCGTATGGAGGCGTAAACAAACCGGCCATTGGGGTGGATGCGAACCTCGGCTGCCGTCAGTCCGGTCTGGCCAGCCCCGGCGGGGAGCATCGACACCGTCGTGATGAAATCCATCGAACCCGGCGTTTCCCCCGGTCTGAAAACCGAGATGCTCAGATCGAGCTCGTTGATCACATAGGCCAGAGCGCCGTCGTCTGACCATTTCAGATGCCGGGGGCCCATCGCAGCCCCCGGAATTACGGTCGATCCCGCGGGGGTTAGCGTGCCCGCGGCAGGCTCCAATGCATAAATCATCACCTTGTCGATACCCAAGTCGGGGGCGTAGGCAAAGCTATTCGACGGATTGGGCAGGATGGCATGGGCGTGCGGCCCCTTCTGGCGTGCCGGATCGGTCCCTTGGCCTCGGTGTTGGTGAACCGAGCGCGCCTCCGACACCGACCCATCCTCCAAAATCTGGAAAGAGGCGACGCTGCCGCTCCCATAATTGGCAACCATCAGGGTTTGGCCGGTCGCATCAAGGCTGAGATAGACAGGTCCACGGCCCTGACTGGACACGCGGTTAAGCAAGGTCAGCGAACCATCCGAGTTGACCCGCAGCGCCGCAACTCCGCCGTCCTTTGCGTCTCCCGGGCCATCGGTTGTGGTATAGAGCAACGGTTTGCTTGGATGTACCGCAAGAAACCCAGGCTTCTTGAGCTCGATCGCGAGGGTCGGCGGCCCGAGGGCGCCGGTCGTGGTGTCGAGATCGGCCATCACGATCCCCTCGCCCTCGCTCGTCCCGATATAGAACCGAACGGTTTGCGCCTGGAGGGGCATCGCAACGAGGCAGGCAACACAGAAAAAAATTCGGAAGACAGGCGTTCTCATTGCAATGACCTGGCGGTTTGGTTAATGCGGCGGATGGTGAGGTCGGTGATTTTTAGTCATGATATCGTCCAGAGGCGACAATTGAGAACAACCTAGAGATGAACGAGGGGTTTCGGGCGATATCGATGGACCAGGCTGATCGGTGTCGGCTGATGCGTTCCTCGGTCGGCGGGAGGTGCATGGCCAAGTGCGCCGACCGACCATCGTCTCGATCCGGTGTTGTCTGGCGGAACCGGATGGGCCGATGATCCCTGGTCTGTCCACTGGCGTCCATATTGACGACCCGCAACGGACGCTTCGGCGGTGGTCGAACGATCCCGGATCCCGTAGACGGTAGCAAACACCTTGGCTGGAACAACGTCAGCATGGACTACACCCTTTCCTCCGACGGAATTCATCGCCCTTCGGTCAGTGTTCCGCATCGCAACCATGAGTATGCTGAATCCGGCTTCGAAACGCTCTGGGCCATGCAGGAGAAGCACTTCTGGTACCGCGGCCGGCATCGCTTTCTGCTGGGAGCGCTCAACCGCTTCCAGTCGCGGGGCCGGCCACCTTGGTCCGTCGTCGACCTCGGGGGTGGGGTGGGTGGCTGGGTACGCTATCTGTCCGATCGGCGACCGGCGCGATTCAGCCCCCTTGCCTTGGCTGACTCCTCCGAGCATGCGCTGCGCATGGCGGCCGCCGTCCTCCCCGCCGGGGTAGAGCGCTATCAGATCGATCTGATGAATCTGGGCTGGCGGGAACGCTGGGATGTCGCTTTCCTGCTCGACGTCATCGAACATTTACCAGACGATATCGGGGCGATACGTGAGGCAGCGCAGGCGCTCAAGCCAGGTGGCTTGCTGCTTGTCACCACGCCAGCATTGCCCCAGTTCTGGAGCTACAACGATGACCTTGCTGACCATCTGCGCCGTTATACACGACGAGATTTTCGCAACCTTGCTGAAGAGTGTCGGTTGGAACTCTGCGATGCGCGCTACTTCATGTTTTTTCTGAGTCCGCTCTACGTTCTCGCCAGACGGCGGCCGGGTATCGAGGGCATGAGTGACGAGCAAAAGCAGATTCTGGTCATGAAGAGCCATCAAGTCCCGTGGGCACCGATCAATGCGGCCCTGACCGGATGTTTCGGCGCAGAAACACCGCTCGGGCATTGGCTGCATTTCCCCTGGGGAACATCGATCTTAGGCGTTTTTCGCAAGCCATAACGAACGAAAAAAAGCCCCGCCCCGGCATGTCGCCGGGACGGGGCTTTGGTCTGCGGCTAGACGCAGAGGGATAGGCTTACATCATGCCCATGCCGCCCATGTCGCCCATGCCGCCCATTCCGCCGCCGCCCGGCATCGGGGCCTCGTCCTTCGGCTCTTCGGCAACCATCGCCTCGGTGGTGATCATGAGGCCGGCAACCGACGCGGCGTTTTGAAGCGCCGAGCGGGTGACCTTGGTGGGATCCAGGATACCCATTTCGACCATGTCGCCGTACTCGCCGTTGGCCGCGTTGTAACCGAAGTTACCCGAACCTTCGACCACCTTGTGCAGGATGACGGACGGCTCGCAGCCGGCGTTGGCGACGATCTGACGCAGCGGCTCTTCCATGGCGCGACGCGCGATGGTGATGCCGACGTCCTGGTCGTGGTTGGCACCGACCAGGCCCTTGACCGCGGTCTGGGCACGGACCAGCGCAACACCGCCGCCGGGGACGATGCCTTCCTCGACCGCCGCACGGGTGGCGTGCAGGGCGTCTTCGACGCGGGCCTTCTTTTCCTTCATCTCCATCTCGGTGGCGGCACCGACCTTGATGACGGCAACACCGCCGGCCAACTTGGCCAGACGTTCCTGGAGCTTTTCCTTGTCGTAGTCGGAGCTGGTCTCTTCGACCTGAGCGCGGATCTGCTCGCAACGCGCCTTGATGTCCATCTCGGAACCGGCGCCGTCGATGAGGGTGGTCTCGTCCTTGGCGACCTGCACGCGCTTGGCGGTCCCCAGATCGTTCAGGGTCGCCTTCTCGAGCGACAGGCCGACCTCTTCGGAGATCACGGTCGCGCCGGTGAGGATGGCGATATCCTGCAGCATGGCCTTGCGACGATCACCGAAGCCCGGGGCCTTGACCGCACAGACCTTCACGATGCCGCGCAGGGTGTTGACCACCAGGGTGGCCAGCGCCTCGCCTTCGACATCCTCGGCGACGATCAGCAGCGGACGGCCGGCCTTGGCGACCGATTCCAGCACCGGCAGAAGCTCGCGGATGTTGGAGATCTTCTTGTCGTGCAGCAGGATGAAGGGGTCTTCCAGCTCGGCGCTCTGGCTCTGCTGATTGTTGATGAAATAGGGCGAGAGGTAGCCGCGGTCGAACTGCATGCCTTCCACGACATCCAGCTCGTTGTGCAGGGAGGTGCCGTCCTCGACGGTGATCACGCCTTCCTTGCCGACCTTCTCCATCGCCTCGGCGATGATCTGGCCAATCGACTCGTCCGAGTTGGCCGAGATGGTGCCGACCTGGGCGATCGCCTTGGACTCGGTGCAGGGCTTGGAGAGGTTCTTGAGCTCTTCCACGGCCGCCTCGACCGCCTTGTCCATGCCGCGCTTCAGGTCCATCGGGTTCATGCCGGCAGCGACGGCCTTCAGGCCTTCGCGGACCATGGCCTGCGCCAGAACGGTCGCGGTGGTGGTGCCGTCGCCGGCGATGTCGGAGGTGTGGGAAGCGACTTCCTTCACCATCTGGGCGCCCATATTCTCGAACTTGTCGCTCAGCTCGATTTCCTTGGCCACGGACACGCCGTCCTTGGTGACGGTCGGGGCACCGAAGGATTTCTCGAGAACGACGTTGCGACCCTTCGGACCCAGCGTGACCTTCACGGCATTGGCGAGGATGTTGACACCCTCCATCATACGGGCACGGGCTTCACCGCCGAACTTGACGTCTTTTGCACTCATAGTGTTGATCCTTGATCTGATTCTTTGGAATTCGATGCTGCAGGGGACGCGAATCGAGCTGGCGCGGCTCGCTCGCGGGTCTTACGGCTGGCCTGGATGCGGGCTTCCTAAAGGGAAGCGCTCGGCATCAGCCCTCGACGACACCCATGATGTCTTCTTCGCGCATCACGAGGAAATCGTTGCCGTCGAGCTTGACCTCGGTGCCGGAATACTTGCCGAACAGGACGCGGTCGCCGACCTTCACATCCAGCGGACGGCTCTCGCCGTTATCGAGGATCTTGCCCTTGCCCACGGCGATGATCTCGCCCTGGATCGGCTTCTCGGTGGCGGAGTCCGGGATCACGATGCCGCCGGCGGTGGTGCGCTCTTCTTCCATGCGACGGACGACGACGCGGTCATGCAGGGGACGAATGTTCATGTAATGGTCTCCTCGTGCGGTTGGCGGGTTGGGAGTGCACCCGAGCGGCTCAACGGCGCCAGGCTGTTAGCACTCATCTCAATCGAGTGCTAATAGTAGAGCCTAATCCTCGCCTGTCAAGGGTCCGGCACGCTTGGAACAGGTGGCCGAAGGCAAACGCAGGTGGAAATCAAGCAGGAAGAGCGCTGGCGCGGCGGCCAGGGGATTCTACGTTGGTCCTTTTAAGCCGTCAGTCTTCGCGTCGATAGTCGCCCTCGATGATCCGCGGCCGGTCACGCAGATCGGCGGGCGCGTTGGGATTCACCGGAATCACCCGGATGTACCGCCTAACGAGCCAATGTCGTAGCGGCGGGACGAGCAGCAGAAACCCGATCGTATCCGTCAAAAAGCCCGGCAGCAGCAGGAAAAGCCCGGCGACGAGGAGCAGCGCGCCATCGAGCATCTCCAGAGCCGGGACCTCGCCACGGTCGGTCATCTCGCGCACCCGCATCAGTAGACCGAAGCCCTGGTGACGGACCAGCCAGATCCCGACGATGGCGGTGAAGATGGCCAGTGCGATGGTCGGAACGGCCCCGATCTCGGAGCCGACCTGGATCATGACGTAGATCTCGACGATCGGAATTCCGATGATCAGAAGAAGCAGATAAAGCACGATGACGGTCTCCTGGAGTGGTCGGCTAGGCGGTGCTCGGTCGACCGAGATTCCCTTAACCGACAAACATTGTGGTAGAAGAAGGCTGCTACGTTGCAGGATAGTGGAACCCCGGTCTCTATGAAAAGCCGCCGAACCACCGTATGACGGCACACCACCACCTGATGTTTTGTACCTGTCCCGACGTGACCACCGCCGGGCGCATCGCCGAGGCCCTGGTCGCGGAGCAATTCGCCGCCTGCGTGAATCTCGTACCGGGGATCACCTCGATCTATCGCTGGGAGGGTCAGATCCAGCGCGATGCCGAGGTCCTGATTTTGATCAAGACGACAAGCGAGCGCGTCGCCGCGTTGACTGAGCGCCTGCGCGCGTTGCATCCCTACGCGATTCCGGAAATCATCGCGGTCCCGATCACCGAGGGACTCCACGACTATCTGAGCTGGGTAACGATATGCACCAACCCAATCACCTGAGCGCCGACCTGGCTGTCAAGGCACAACGGCCGACTTTGCGCGACACCGCCACCGCGCGATTACTGGCATCGGTCCTGGCCTGGCTGCTCCTCGTCGGCCTGGCGCCGGGCCTGCTCGCCGAAGACGAGTTTCTGCTGCCCGATCAGGCGTTCGTGATCTCCGGCGAGGCCGACGGCCCCGACGCGGTCCGCGTACGCTGGAAAATCGTCGACGGCTACTACATGTATCAGAGTAAATTCGGCTTCCGGGCGGACACCGCCGGGATGTCCGCAGGCAGCCCGAGCCTGCCCGCAGCGCAAACCAAAGACGACGAGTTCTTCGGCAAGGTGCAGATTTATCGTAACCTGGTGGAGGTTCGGGTCCCGATCGAACGCGCTGCCGGCTCCGGCAATTTTCTGACCCTGGAGGCGACCTCGCAAGGCTGCGCCGATGCCGGACTCTGTTATCCACCGCATCGTCAGCGTGTCCTGCTGGAGCTGCCGGCCCTCGCTTCCGTCACGCCCGCCGCCGTCGAACCGGCACCGCTCGCCGCGGCACCGGCGCCCATTCGGGGCGAACAGTCGTTAAACGACATGGCCGGGTTGGGCCAATCGCTGGGCCTGGGCGCCGACGACGACATCCTGCCTGCCGAGGAGGCGTTCCGCTTTTCCTCTCAGGTCACCGGCCCCGACCAGCTGCAGTTGACCTGGGACATCGCTCCGGGAACTTATCTTTACAGTCACACCTTTGAGCTTGCTTTGGAGGACAGCCAGGACGTCGCCATCGCCAGCTTCGAGCGACCCGCCGGGGAGATCAAGACGAACTCCGTGCTGCCCGACGGCAGCGTCGGCGATGTCGAGGTCTATCACGATCGGGTCGATCTGACCTTACCCCTCGTGCGCGGTTCGACCGCGCCGACCGAGGTGACGCTGGTCGCTAAATATCAGGGCTGTGCCGAGATCGGCATCTGCTATCCGCCGCAGACTCAGAGGGTGACCCTCAGCCTACCCGAAGCGCTGGTGACGGCGGCACTGACGACGGCCGCAGCCGCGACAACAACAACCGGGACGACATCGGCAAGTCCGCCATCGGTTGCGGACGACGCGGTCTCGGAGCAAGATCGGATCGCCTCCGTCCTCGCCAACAGCGGCATCTGGGTGGTGATTGCGGCCTTCTTCGGCTTCGGTCTGCTGCTTGCCTTCACGCCCTGCGTCTTCCCGATGATCCCGATCCTCTCGGGCATCATCGCCGGGCAGGGTCCGAACATCACCACACGCAAGGCGTTCACGCTGTCGCTGGTCTATGTCCTGGCCATGGCCTTGACCTACACGGTCGTCGGCGTCCTGGCGGGGCTGTTCGGTGCCAACCTTCAGGCGGCCTTTCAAAACCCCTGGGTCCTGACCTCCTTCGCGCTGATCTTCGTCCTGCTCGCGCTGTCCATGTTCGGCTTCTATGACTTGCAGCTGCCGTCGAGCTTCCAGTCCAAGTTGGCCGAGATCAGCAACAAGCAGGAAGGCGGCACCCTGATTGGTGTGGCCATAATGGGTCTGCTCTCGGCGCTGATCGTCGGGCCCTGCGTGGCGCCGCCGCTGTTCGGCGCGTTAATCTATATCAGCCAGACCGGGGACGCGGTGCTCGGCGGAATCGCGCTGTTTGCACTCAGCATGGGCATGGGCGCACCGCTGATCGCCATCGGCACCTCGGCAGGAAAGCTGCTGCCGCGCGCCGGCGGTTGGATGGATGCGGTCAAAGCGGTGTTCGGCGTCGCCCTGCTCGGCGTGGCCATCTTCATGCTCGAACGCATCCTGCCGCCCGCAGTCGCCATGCTGCTGTGGGGGCTGCTGCTGATCTGCTCGGCGGTCTACATGGGCGCACTGACCCAGCTGACGCAGAGCGCAAGCGGCTGGAGCAAGCTGTGGAAGGGACTCGGCATCTTCCTGCTGATCTACGGCGCGCTCATGCTGCTCGGCGCGGCGGCCGGCGGCAAGGATACGATCCAGCCGCTGCGCGGTCTCGCCATGGGCGGGGGCGGCAGCGCCTCGGCAGAGGCGTCCTTCACGCCGGTGAAGAGTCTGGCGGATCTCGAGCGCGAAGTCGCCAAGGCCGGCGCGATGGGTAAACCGGTTATGCTCGACTTCTATGCCGACTGGTGCGTGACCTGCAAAGAGCTGGAACGCTACACCTTCAGCGACCCGGCCGTGATCGCCGAGATGGGTCGCTTCGTCCTGCTCAAGGCCGACGTGACAGCCAACGACGCGGACGATCAGGCCCTGATGAAGCACTTCGGCATCATTGGACCGCCCGCCATACTCTACTTCAACACCGCCGGAGAAGAACTAAAGAACCATCGACTGGTCGGCTTCAAACCCGCCGACGCCTTCGTTTTGCATCTGCGCCGGGTCGCGCCATGAGTGCGTATCGGGTCGCACTGGTTATCGTTCTGACCGGCGGAATCAGCATCGGTGTCGCCGTCATCGGCCAGCGCTGGATCGATCAACCCTCGTCGGAGACCGGATCCCCGATCCGCTCGAGCGCGCCGCTGCAAACCTTGCCGGAGTTCGGCCTGCCCGATCTAGACGGGCACGAGGTCGCGAGCACGGCTTGGGCCGACAAGGTCGTCATCATCAACTACTGGGCGAGCTGGTGCCCGCCTTGTGTGCGCGAGATCGCGCTCTTCGTGCAGACGCAGCAGCAGCTCGGAGAGGCCGGCGTGCAGGTCGTCGGCATCGCCGTGGATCGCTTGGATGACGTGAAGACGTTCCTCGCCGATCATCCGATCAACTACCCGATCCTGATGGCGAACCCGGAGGCCATTGCGCTCGCCAAACGACTTGGCAACCGGGTCGAAGGGCTGCCCTTTACGGTCATCTTCGACCGCCGCGGGCGCCGCGTCTTCAGTCGAACCGGCGAGGTCACAGCCACCGAGCTAATGACACAGCTCGATGCCCTGGTCCCGGCCCAAAACCTGTAGGCAGGGATCAAAGACATGCCATGACTGGACAACATCGCGTAAAATCCGCACAATTCGCCGCGGTTTGCCGCCGATTCGAATCGGACCGGCATCGACATTGAGCCTCGGATATTCTGGAGCGAATTGACCGGATGGCCGCGATCCTGGTCCTGAACGGACCCAACCTGAACCTGCTCGGAACCCGCGAACCGGGGCATTACGGCCACATCACGCTTGCCCAGATCGAGCAAGACCTGGCCGCCGCCGCGCAGACGTTGGGATTGACGCTCCAGTGCGTCCAGAGCAACGCCGAGCATGTACTGATCGAGGCGGTCCACCGGGCCGGGCAGGACGGGGTTCGCTTCGTCATCATCAATCCGGCCGCCTTCACCCATACGAGTGTGGCGTTGCGCGACGCCCTGCTGGCTGTCGGGATCCCTTTTATCGAGGTGCACCTGTCCAACGTGCACGCCCGAGAGCCGTTTCGCGCGCACTCCTACTTTTCCGATATCGCGGTCGGCGTAATCAGCGGGCTCGGGGCCGAGGGATATCTTTTTGCATTGCGCGCCGCGGCCGGTCGCCTCGCGCCGGACCCTTCCAACGAGAATCACTGACCATGGATATCCGCAAGGTAAAGAAGCTGATCGAGCTGTTGGAGCAATCCGACGTCGCGGAGATCGAGATCCACGAGGGCGAGGAATCGGTTCGCATCAGCCGACACGGCAGCGGCGCCATGCCGATGTATATGCCGCAGGCGATGCCGATGGCGCCGCCGGCAGGCGCCGGGCCGATGACGGGCAGTGTCGACGCCGACGCGGATGATCTTGACGAGATGGAAGGCGAGATCGTGCGCTCGCCCATGGTCGGGACCTTCTACCGCGCGCCGTCGCCGGGCTCCAAGCCGTTCGTCGAGGAAGGCCAGAGCGTGAAGGCCGGCGAAACCCTCTGCATCATCGAGGCGATGAAAATCCTCAACCAGATCGAATGCGAGCAGGGCGGAACGATCAGACGTATCCTGGTCGAGAACGGTCAGCCGGTTGAATACAACCAGCCGCTGTTCGTGATCGAATGAGGACGGAGGGCAAGGCCCCCGTCGCCAAGCTCCGGCGTCCTCTCCGAGGCGCCGCGCCTCCTCCAGCAAAGACATCGCCACCATGCCTGCAATGATCGAGAAGGTCCTGATCGCCAACCGGGGCGAGATCGCGCTCCGGATCCTGCGCGCCTGTCGCGAGCTGGGCATCAAAACGGTCGCGGTGCACTCCGAAGCGGATCGCGACCTCAAGCACGTGCTGCTGGCCGACGAGTCGGTCTGTATCGGCCCGGCGGCCTCGCTGCACAGCTATCTCAACGTGCCGGCCATCATCAGCGCGGCCGAGGTGACCGATACGGTCGCCATCCACCCCGGTTACGGCTTTCTGTCCGAGAACGCCGATTTCGCCGAGCGCGTCGAGCGCTCCGGCTTCATCTTCATCGGTCCGCGACCCGAGACCATCCGACTGATGGGCGACAAGGTCTCGGCGATCGCTGCCATGAACAAGGCCGGCGTGCCCTGCGTGCCCGGTTCCGATGGCCCGCTCGACGACGACAAAAAACGCACCCTGGAGATAGCCCGAAAGATCGGCTACCCGGTGATCATCAAGGCATCCGGCGGCGGCGGCGGCCGCGGCATGCGCGTCGTCCATTCCGAGGCGACCCTGCTCAACGCCATCTCCCTGACCAAGGCGGAGGCCGCCGCGGCTTTCAACAACGATATGGTCTACATGGAGAAGTACCTGGAGAACCCGCGGCATATCGAGTTCCAGGTCCTCTCCGACCAGCACGGCAACGCCATCCATCTCGGCGAGCGCGACTGCTCCATGCAGCGCCGCCATCAGAAAGTCGTCGAAGAGGCACCCGCGCCAGGCATCACAGAGGCGCAACGCCATGAGATCGGCGAGCGCTGCGCCGAGGCCTGCCGCACCATCGGCTATCGCGGCGCCGGCACCTTCGAGTTCCTCTACGAGAACGGTTGTTTTTATTTCATCGAGATGAACACGCGCGTGCAGGTCGAACACCCGGTTACCGAGATGGTGACTGGCGTGGACATCGTCAAAGAGCAGATCCTGATCGCCGCGGGCGAGACCCTGCGTTACAAGCAGGAAGACATCCAGATGCGCGGGCATGCCGTGGAATGCCGGATCAACGCGGAAGACTCCGAGACCTTCATGCCGAGTCCCGGCAAGATCACCGAGTTTCACGCACCCGGCGGACCAGGCGTGCGACTGGAGACCCACATCTACTCCGGCTATACGGTTCCCCGCTATTACGACTCCATGATCGGCAAGCTCATCACCCATGGCGAGGATCGCGAATCGGCGATCGCCCGGATGTGCAATGCCTTGCGCGAGACCGTGATCGACGGCATCAACACCAATATCAAGCTGCAGCGCTCGATCTTAAGGGATGGTGCTTTTCTGGCCGGCGGAGCGAATATCCACTATCTGGAAAAGAAGCTTGGCATGTAATGCTGAACCGCGTTTCGTGTGATATGAGATGTTCGAGGTTAGGCCAGCCTCGGCTCGATTTGATGACTCGGCGCGACGCGGTTCAGGAATTTTAAGAATAATGAATATTTAATATTTTTTAATACTCTAAACCGCGCTAGCTCCGACAGTCGTCGGAGCTGGCGCGGCCGATCCACTCCAACAAATGACGCATACCGCACCGGGCGCGGTTTAAAACCCTTAATCACTTAAATCGCGTCGACTCAAACGTTTACCGACTGCTACGAGATCCAGACCAAATGAACACAACCCATAGTCTGCGGGGCGCGATTTAATTGGCCTGGCTGCAACTTTCGATCGAGGTCTCGAAGCCGGACGCGGAAGGTATCGCCGCGTTCCTGGAGGATGCGGGTGCCCTGTCGGTGACGCTCGCCGATGCAGCGGACGAGCCTCAGCTTGAGCCTGGGCCGGGTGAGACGCCGCTCTGGTCGCAGGTCAAGATCTCGGCGCTGTTCGATGCGGATCCACAGAGCGAGGCGTTGGTCGACCGCCTGGTCGAACAGCTCGCTCGCGAGCCGAGCGCCGGGGTGCATGGCGCGCCGCTTGTTGAGCGGATCGCCGATCAGGTCTGGGAGCGGGTCTGGCTCGACACCTTCAAGCCGACCCGCTTCGGTCGACGTCTCTGGGTCTGTCCGCACGGACAGGATCCGGATGGTCCCGAGGCTGTCCATGAGGCCGTCGTGGTCGCGCTGGATCCTGGCCTGGCCTTCGGGACCGGACATCATCCGACGACCGCGCTCTGTTTGGAGTGGCTCGACGGGACCCCGCTCGCCGGCAGGACGGTCCTGGATTACGGGTGCGGCTCGGGGATCCTGGCGATCGCTGCGCTGCGACTTGGCGCTGCACGCGCGATCGCCGTAGACCATGACCCTCAGGCCCTGGAGGCGACCCGGGACAACGCACTTGCCAACGGGGTCGCCGATCGGCTCGCCATCTACGGGCCGGACGCGGTGCCCGAGCTGAAGGTCGATGTGACCATCGCCAACATCCTCGC
>JBGSKP010000028.1:0-7141 GCA_041741175.1 Thiocapsa sp.
CGGCGAATCGTGCCGCGGCTCAGATTCATAATTGTAGCCACATCGTCGATGGACTGTTTTTTTTCGATTACCGCCGAAACGGCTAACCGTCGTATAAAGTTCATCACGTCATCGGGTATTTTACGAGGGTCTCTCATCCAACCGGCGTTCATCACACTCTCCCGAGATTGAATGTACGAAGGTCTGCAGTAATTCGACCATACAATCTAGTCAATGTTCCTCACGTGTATTAGGGAGATCTTCACTTATTCCAATTAGATGAAATCACTATATCCAGAGACTTTAATAGGCAACTTCAGCGGCTCAGATCCGAACTTGAGCGTCCGGTGTCCATAGTCATTATCTTTGTAAGTGAAAGCGCAGACCCTGGCGTACTCTCGCAGATTACATCTTCAGCGAAATATGGGCTACTCGATGGCCACTCACTTATTTCAGTAACACCGCAAAGCGCTATTGGGAAATGGTGGGGGCAGCGTAGAGGGCTTTTAACAAGAACAATCGTCCAGCTAAGTGCGTCAGCACTTTGTCTACCTCCTAGCACTGCATCATCTTGCGTTAGAAACTTTTCTGACAGCATGCCACTATTTGACGACGCAGGATACAGGCGCTACGGACAAGCAAGAGGCATTCAGGACTTATTACGCAGTGATCTGGGTAAATTTCTTACTAATGCACCGATGTCTAGATTCGAAGCGCGGGGCACTCCAGGCAATGAAGCAACCGCAGCTTTTCAACTATTAGCTGAATCTGGATTTAACTTAGGTAGAGACAAGAAACTTAATGAAGTAATGGCCGCAGGTATCGGCCTTATACTGGCCGAAAGTGAAATTCCGCATGAGCGTATCACCGCAGAAGAAAAGCTTCCATTCTGCCCGTTAATACCAGATAACGCTATTTACCTGCCAAATCGCGTCCAGTGTGTGGAGTACACTTGGAGAAAAGGCGAGTTTCTGGCATCGAGTAAGCGATCAGCTGTTGCTCAGTACATTCTTGAAAAGCTGAAGAATTACGCCAGGGAACTAGGCTGGGTGAATGAGTAAACGTACGGCTAACGAGGCAAGTCAGCTACGCGCCAAAGAAGCGCGTAGCTAACTTGGGGGTATGTCTCCTTTGGGTCGAGAACGGACCCTTCCGCTGCCTCGCGGCCGCTGCCGAAGTGCGGAAAGAGCGGCGGAAGTCAGGTGAGCAAATCTTAGAAATCCGTGACGAGATCATGTTGGGAACAACGCACGGGTGGCTGCTCCAATGATGGCTTATCCGAACAACGCCAACTCCTGCGCCAATTGTCTGACCCCAATCGCCTGATCCGACAGCTTGTCGAGATCGGCCGGATTCTCCTTACCCACGTAGAGGGCACCCTTGGCCGCACGGCACAACATGGACAGGGTCGTCTTGCCGACCTGCCGGGGACCGAGCAAGGCGACCGTCGGAGACCGGCTGAGTCGATGCTTGAGAGGTGTTGCAAGGGGTCGTGGGTCCATCCTTGAAATCGTGGACTAGCGTGCCGGATTTGCAACCCTTCTCGTTCCACTGATGGCGGGTGGCCGCCTGCACGCTCAGCCAGCCGACGGCATCCGCACCACCGGCGCGCTGTCGAGCAGCTTGGTCACGACCGCGACCAGCGGCTCGATATCCATGCGGTTGGCGAAGACCGTGAAGGTCAGCATCGCGAGCAGATGGCGCGGGTCGCTGATCCAGGGCGGGAGGAAGCGTGGCGCCCGGCACAGACCCATCTCGTAAAGCTCGCAGAGTGCGGGCAGCGCGAAGAGGTCGAGCTTGCCGCAGAACATGAGATGGAGGCAGTCGGCGCG
Source organism: Thiocapsa sp. (assembly GCA_041741175.1). Lineage (GTDB taxonomy): Bacteria > Pseudomonadota > Gammaproteobacteria > Chromatiales > Chromatiaceae > Thiocapsa. Next base: position 1,812 of record JBGSKP010000028.1, read on the forward strand.
CCCGGCGGCAAAACAGGCGCGAATGACGTAATCGATCGACAGTAAGCCGGTCAGATAGACGACGTCCTTGGTGAAGGGGGCACCGCCGGTGATGAGTCCGCCGCGAAAGACCCGGCGTGCGCTCTCGAAGGACTGATCGGGCTGGTCGGTCTGTTCCAGGAAGTAGCGATAGACCTCGATGAAGTCCGCCCCCTCGATGGCCATCTGGATCGCGATGACCCGATCGGCCAGCCGACGCAGCCGGTCCAGCTCGATCGAGCCGCTGATCAGCTCGGCATAGACCGCGAGCCCCTCCTGGGTGCGCGTGGTGCCGGGATGACCGTCGGCGAGGATCGGCAGATCGACCTGAGCCTTGCCGTTGATCGATGTCGCGACATGGACATGGGCCTCGTGATGCAGCAGTTGGATGTAGTCGCGATCGGTGAAGCGTGCGTCGCGACGGATCCGAATCGCCTTGGATGTGGCCAGTGCATTGGCGGAGAGCTGATCGACCAAGTCGATGCGCGGGGCCTGGTCGCCGAAGTGCTCCTTGACCGCGATCTTGAGCCGCTCGGCGACCTCGGCCGCCGAGTGATAGGCCGGCGGTGCGATGTCGAAATGGATGCGGGTGAGCTGGGCGATGGTCTCCTGCACCTGATGGGCCAGCTCCAGCGGCTTGACCGGCAGATAGCGCAACGGAGCAGTGGGCTCGCCATAGAGCTGGCGACCATGCTCGAAGAAAGCCGAGGTGCCGACCGCCGCGAGCATCCGGGCCGCTTGCTCGATGGACTGGGCCTGTCGCTCAAGCCAGAGATCGATGGTGGTGACGGGTACGATCAGACACCGCGCCTCGCGTACCGCCTCGATGGTCGGGGCCGGATCGAAGGGCGTATAGCTGACCTCGGGCAAGACCTGACCTCCGCGCGCCAGAAAAGTGGCTTTCACCTCTTGCGGCCAGGCCAGGGCGTTCAGAACCCGTAAGGGTCGGCAGCCGTCGTGGAGCAGCCGAGCGACTGTTTTGATCCGCTCATGCTCGCGTTCTGTGGAATCGGTCATGGTGTCAGTGCCTGGGAAATGGCTCGGGATCGGCTCGCTCAGGAGGCGCGACGCGGCTCGCCTGAGCCGCGTCGCCAGGCCTCGCGACGGCGTCAACCCTGTCGGCTTTCGCCGATCTGCTCGCAGTATTGGGTCAGATGGTCCGGTACGCCCGGAGGGCAGACGCCGCACTCGCGATTACCGGGCACCGCGTAGTCGATGAACTTCGGATAGGCGAGATTTAACGCGTTCATGAGCGCGACGAATGACTCCAGTGACCGATCGCCGCCCAGACGCGGGTTGCGGGTCTTCTCCTGTGCGATGCTCGACACCCAACGGCCTTCGTAATCATGGCCTGGATACACCAGTGTTTCGGCCGGCAGCGCGAAGAGCTTCCCGGCAACGCTGTGATACAGGGCGGTGGGGTCGCCGCTCTGAAAATCGGTGCGGCCGCAGGCGTCGATCAGCAGCGCATCGCCGGTCAAGACCCGCTCCCCGATGCGATAGGCGTGATGACCGTCGGTGTGTCCGGGCGTGAAGATCGGGTCGATCTGGATGCTGCCGACGGCGAGCGGGATGCCTTCCTCGATCGGCACGTCCGCACAGGTCAGGGCGTCGACGGCTGGATGGGCGATCCGGCTTCCGGTCTCGCGCTTGAGCGTGAGGGCGGAGGTAATGTGATCGGCATGGATGTGGGTGTCCAGCGTGTAGGCCAGCGTCAGGCCGAGTGCCTGCAGCTCCTTAAGATCGCGCTGCCAAGTGGGCAGGACCGGATCGATCAGAATCGCCTGCCCCGTCTCCGGGCAGCCGATGAGATAGGTGTAGGTACTGGAAACCGGCTCGAACAGTTGTTTAAACAGCATCTTGTCCTCCTGATGAATTTGCGGTCCCGCTTTGCGCTAAGCGGTTAGAATGCCGCCATGGAACGCGACTTCAAACTTCCCTCTCTCTACAAGTCCCTGCTGATGGTGGCGCTGGTCCTGGGCCCTCTCTATTGGTTGGCCTTCACCGAAGACGGGCAGCGACGGACCGATCTGGCCTTGATGTTCCTGCTCGGTAAGCCCGAGCTTAACGGGGCCATGGAGTTATTCACGAGCGGCCTAACCGAGGCGCGGTTTCGCGAGACCTTTCCGAAGCTCGAATTTCAATGCGCGGAGGGCGCCAATCCATTCGGCGATCGTCTCTGCGCCGCCGAGATCGGCGCCTTCAACGCGATGCCGGCCGCGTCGGTCACCCTCTTTATGGTTGGCGAGGGGCTGCGCGCGGTCAAGGTATCGTATCGGCGGGTCTATCACCCGCTGATCCGCGAGTGGGTCGAGGCGCGGGTCGGCGCCCTTCAGGTGGGCGGTTCGGCCGTTCCCCCGCGGATCCAGGATGGCGTGGCGGCGTGGGACGTGCCCGACGGCGTGCTGGTTCTTCGCGACGGGCCGTTGCAGAACCACGAGGATCCTGCCTTGTTCTGGTTGTCGGGTGCGGTCGTGGCCGGACGGCGTCATGCGGGATCTGCCGATCAGCCCCCGTTGAACTGATCCCAGAAGAGCTGGAGCGAGATCAGGATCGAGGAGACGACCAAGATCGGTCGAATCAGCACGGCGCCATGTTTCAGAACCAGGTGGGAGCCTAGCCAGGCACCGATAAGCTGGCCGACGGCCATGGATGCAGCCAGGCTCCAGACCACCTGTCCTCCCAGCATAAAGAAGATCAGCGCAGTCAGATTGCTGGTGAAGTTCAGGAGCTTTGTGTGTGCCGTCGCGCGGCGCAGGTTGTAACCGAGCAGCGCGACATAGCCCATCGCGAAAAAGGTGCCGGTGCCGGGGCCGAAGAAGCCGTCGTAGAAGCCTATGCCAAGCCCGACAGTCATGGCGAAGGCCGGCGTGCTCAGACGCTGGTGAGAATCCAGATCCGACACCCGCGGCGAGAAGAGAAAATAGAGCGCGAAACCGACCAGGAGTAGCGGGATCAGGCGCTGCAAGGCGGCACTGTCGATCTGCTGGACCAGCAACGCACCGAGCGCGGCGCCGACAGCGGTGCAGGCGACCGTCAAGGCGGCCCCGCGCGGCTCGATCATGCCCTTGCGCATGAAGTGCAGGGTGGCGCTGCCGCTGCCGAAAACGGCCTGGGCCTTGTTGGTCGCCAGGCCTTCGACCGGACTCAGCCCGGCCCATAGCAGGGCAGGGATGGTGATGAGTCCGCCGCCACCGGCAATCGCATCGACAAAACCTGCGATGAGGGCGAGGCCGAAGAGGATGACGGCGATCTCGGGAACGTCCACGCGGGTTTGTGTCCTCGTTGTTCAGGTTGAAACCCGCCGGCTTGGTTACAATTGCCCCCTTTCAACCGCCACATGACGCTTGAGCCCCAAGATCACCATGTCCGCACTCGAAGTTCATCAGCTTACCAAGACCTACAAAGGCGGATTTCAGGCCCTGAAGGGGATCGATCTGACCGTCGAGGAGGGGGACTTTTTCGCGCTGTTGGGACCGAATGGCGCCGGTAAGTCGACATTCATCGGCATCCTGGCCTCACTGGTGAACAAAACCGCCGGACATGTGCAGGTGTTCGGCGAAGATCAGGATCGCACGCCCGAGCTGGTCAAGTCATTCATCGGCCTTGTGCCGCAGGAGTTCAACTTCAATCTCTTCCTCCCGGTCGTCGAGGTCGTGGTCAATCAGGCCGGCTATTACGGTATCGCGCGGCGCGAGGCCAGAGTTCGCGCCGAACGCTATCTCAGACAGCTCGATCTGTGGGATCGGCGCGACACCGAGATGCGCAAGCTCTCCGGGGGTCTGAAGCGGCGTCTGATGATCGCGCGGGCTCTGGTGCACGAGCCGCGTCTGCTGATCCTGGACGAACCCACGGCTGGCGTGGATATCGAGATTCGTCGCTCGATGTGGACCTTTCTGCGCGAACTCAACGCCGGCGGAACAACGATCATCCTGACGACCCACTATCTGGAGGAGGCGGAGAGTCTCTGTCGCAACATCGCCATCATCAATCATGGCGAAATTGCCGAGCTGACCAGTGTGACGGCCCTGCTAAATCGACTGGACACCGAAACCTTTGTACTGAATCTGAAGGGCCGGCTGACGCAGATGCCCGAGCTCGGTGGCTTCGTGCTCCAACACCTGGACGACTGTACGCTGGAGGTCGAGATGAGCCGCGAGCATACCATCAACGGTCTCTTCGAGGCCCTGTCGCGTAACGGCATCGAAGTGATCAGTCTGAGGAACAAGCAAAATCGGTTGGAGCGGCTGTTTCTTGATATGGTTGATCGGCGAGGCGGCGCCGCTCGGCCTGAAGCCAATGTCGAGGCGATCGCATGAGCCGGGAGGGGATTGGCTGGTATCGCTACTGGATCGCCTTCCAGACGATCTTCGGCAAAGAGATCCTCCGCTTCACCCGGATCTGGGTTCAGACCATCCTACCGTCGGTCATCACGACCACGCTCTATTTCGTGATCTTCGGGCGCCTGATCGGCGAGCGCATCGGCACCATGGGCGGGCTGGATTATCTTGATTTCATCGTGCCCGGACTGGTGCTCATGGGCGTCATCACCAACGCCTACTCGAACGTCGTGTCCTCCTTTTACAGCAGCAAGTTCTCGCGCTACATCGAGGAGCTGCTCGTTTCGCCCGCACCGAACTGGGTGATCCTGGCCGGTTATGTGGGCGGCGGTGTGGCACGGGGTCTGGTCGTCGGGGTCGCGGTGATGCTGGTGGCGATGGCCTTCACCGAGGTCGGGATCTATAGCCTGGCGGTGACGCTGCTGGTGTTCGTGATGACCGCCGTGCTCTTTGCCCTGGGAGGATTCATCAATGCCATCTATGCGAACAGTTTCGACGACATTTCAATCGTGCCGACCTTCGTGCTGACGCCGCTGACCTACCTGGGCGGTGTCTTCTATTCGATCGACCTGCTACCGGGATTCTGGCAAGGCGTCTCGCTCGCCAACCCGGTCCTCTATATGGTCAACGCCTTCCGTTACGGACTGACCGGCGTCAGCGACATCCCGATCGGCATCGCCTTCGGCATCATTGCCGCCTTCATCCTGGTGCTCGGTGCTTTCAGCTTGCATCTGTTGCGGCGGGGGGTTGGGATTAAGACGTAGGGGGTTGGGGTTCAGGGCTCAGGGTCCAGGTTGGTTGCTCCGGGTTTGCTGCAGGTTGTATCCACAGGCGTCAAATGGGAACATAAGACGCTGAAACTTCCAAAAAAGGACCGGCCGATTGATGTCTCAAGGCTCTTTTAATCTGTTGCGCTCGACACCGAGATCGCTGTCCAGTCCGGCATCGCGGCGCGGCGCGGGCTTCGCGCGG
>JBGSKP010000029.1:0-2359 GCA_041741175.1 Thiocapsa sp.
TGTATTCTCGACTCGAGATATGCCCTTCCTCGATCCGGTCGTAAAATGCTCCCTGCGGCGTCACTGCCGACAGCGCATTCAATCCCCCCCGTTGATCATTCGCAGGAATGATCGGTGTATCGTTGACTGCTCCCCAGGTACGTCCCGAGCGTGCCATGACACCAAATCCCGCTTCGTCCTCAAACGCAATATCGGCTCCGAGCTTCGTAACTTCTCAATAACTCATGGCGTCGCCGACGCGGCCAGCGCCCGCTCGCGGATCAGGTCGGGCAACAGCGGAACCGTCCCGAGCTGTTTGATGCGATCGCCCAGATAGTCCCAAAACGAGATCCCCAGCTTGCGGCAGGTCTTCTTTAAGCTGGCGAAGCCGTCGCGACAGTCTTTGCCGAGGTCGCTGCGGGTGCCGCCGCTGATTGTTCGCCATTTCACGAAGCCGCGGATGTCCCCTTCGCTGCCGTTGGTGTGCAGAACCAGATCGGGGCGTTCGAGGACCAACAGCAGCTCGCTCTTGTGGGTATGCAGGCGCTTGAGGGTGCGGTCGAGGGTGATATAGGAGGTGCGCTGGGTGAAGATCGTATCGAAGCGCTCCTCCAGGCCGGGGCGCAGGGCCGGATCGGGGTTGCGGCGATAGGCCTTGAGGTCGGCATAAAGCTCCCAAATCTCGCCGCGCACCCGCGCTTGATCGGCACGCTGGCGGTCGTTGAGGGGGATGAGCTTGTGCACCAGCCGTTCGGCGTGCACCCAGCACAGGGCATGCAGCAGGATCGCGAACTGTCCGGCGCCGTCGCTGATGATCGCCAGGTCCAGGGAGAACCCCATCTGGATCAGTCCACCCAGCAAGGCCCCTTCGGTGGCGATGCGCCGATGGCGCTCGCGCGTGATCCCGAGGGCGTCCAGATGCGCCTCCCAAGCCGGCGTGCCCGTGATCGTGGTCAGGCTCTGCAGTTGCCGGCGCGCTGCCGCGGGCAGACCCTCCTCGCACCAGTACTCCAAGGCATGGGAATTGAGGCTGTAGCGCCGCTCGCCGGCCTGCAGCAGCTGCAGGAAGTTGATCCGGCTCGTGCTGTACGTGCTGGCAAACCAGGTGAACCAGTCGTTGCCGATCTGCGTCACATAGCCGTTGCGGCCCTGATGCCGGGCACCGGAATCATCCACGCTGATCCAGCGACTGACCTCCAGTGCGGTGGTGAGCAACTGGTCCTTCTCGGCCAGGAACGCGCCGGTGTGACCGGTGAGCAGGGCGTCGATCTGCCCCGCGGAGATGTCGACGCCCCACTCGCGCAATTGCTCGTGCAGCAGCGGCTGGGTGACCTGACAGTGATGGTGTTGGTAGAGCACGTAGCGGCGCAGATCGGCACCGAAGTGACCGCCGTACAGATCGCTCGGCAACGTCCCGACCAGATGCTCGCCGTCCGGAGTCTGCCACACTTCCAGGCGATAGCGGGTGTTGTGCGGGGTGATGCGCAGGTCCTGAACGATGAAGTCGCGGTAACCCTTGAAGCGCGATCCCGCCGGCAACTCCACGCCGGGCGGGACCCCGACGGTGTCGTGGATGGTGAGCTGCGCGGTTTTGGGCCGCTTCGCCGATCCCGGTCGTTTGGGCGGTCCGTCCGTTGCGTCACCGCCTCCGGCACCGGCGTCACCCTCGGATGTCTCGGGCTCGGTCTCCTGCTCCATCCCGCTCGGCTTGAACTTCGGTCTCGCCTTCTCGCCCTTGAGCACCGCGATCTCGTCGCGCAACTGCCCGATGAGTTCGCCCTACCGGCGCTGTTCCTCAAGCAGCAGCTCGATCCGCGCAAGCAGAAGCTCGACCAGCGGCGTACGCTCCGTTTCGGGAATCACCGGCAGTGGATTCGGATCAGCCATGCTCGACAGATGAGGGGTTCAGGGGCGACAGTTTGTCCTAAAGTGAAGCTTATTCTCGTAGCTTACTGGTTTCCTTGCCACTACTTTTTGAGAAGTTACCGAGCTTCTTCGCAACGCTCTGAATTATTTTCCATTTCTGCTCAAGAAACGCCTTGACTTCGTCGGGATCATATCCGTAAGCGCGATAACTCGGAGCCTGACAACTCAATCCCAATCTCCGCAAATGATTCCAAACCGTCGACTCGTAGACCCTGATTCCGAATTCTTGCTTCAGAACCTCGGCAAGTAATTTCAGTGTCCAGAGCGATGTATCGTACCCAAAGTCAGTGGGCGTCGAATTCAAGACCGTGTGCTTGAGCCAGATTTCCTTACGATAGTCGATGAGCGGCCGGGCTCCGGACGCTTTGCGTGTATCTAGCGATTCTTCGCCATCACGACGATACCAGTTGACCCACCGGCGAATCGTGCCGCGGCTCAGATTCATAATTGTAGC
>JBGSKP010000030.1:0-20458 GCA_041741175.1 Thiocapsa sp.
CGGCACCGATGCCGACGCCGGTGTGGGCGAGGGTGCCCCGGGCGTGGATGTCCACTACCCGCAGGCTGTTGCCGAGTCGCCCGAAGCCGCCGCGGATGAGATCGCGGAGATCTTCGCGCTGCTGCCGGACTGGCCGATGCGCCATCAGCAAATCATGGACTCCGGTGCGCGTCTGCCTGTCATGCCCGAGTCACTGAAGACCGCCGAGCACTTCGTTCCCGGCTGTCAAAGTCGGGTCCATTTGGCTTCCCGCGTGCGGCCGGGCTCGGAGCGCGTGATCGAATTCCTCGCCGACAGTGACGCCCAGATCGTCCGCGGCCTCATCGCCCTCCTGCAACAACTCTATTCCGGCCAACCGGCCGAGGCCATCCTTCGTTTCGATGCGCAGGCGTTTTTCAGCCGTCTCGGGCTCGACGAGCATCTGAGCATGACCCGCCGTAATGGCCTGCTGGCCATGGTGGAGCGTCTGCGCGAACTCGCGGCCGCGCAGGTGCGCTAGGGCCTTCAGCCGGGTTCAGGGTTCGGGGTGCAGGGTGTGCTCCAGCACCCAGCCTCTGGCACTGCACCACAAACACAGTCTCCAGCCTTCAGCACCGCAACCACCGGAACCCGAACCCTGCACCCCGAGCCCAGTCTCGCGCACCGAGCCCCGAACCCCGAACCCCGAACCCCGCATGTGTCAAATAGAGTTGACATTGTAGAGCGTCAAGCTAATATGACACTCAGGATCACATGTGGATCCCGTGGTATTTGGATGCACTGGACCGTACGGGCTGTTTCCGTCTCGGTCATCGCCAAATTTACCTGTCGCACGCATTCTGGCAGCGACCTCGGCACAACCCGTAAGGAGGCCAACTCAAATGGCTGGGCAGCAATCTTCCGCCTCACAACCCACCGGCGGCAGCAAGGCTCGCGCACAGGCAAAGCCTGTTGTTGTCGAGCAGCAGAAGAGCCTGTCGGGGCTTACCCCCGAACAGGCAAAAGAGTTCCACGAGCAGTTCAAAGTGACCTACACCGCGTATGTCGGTATCGCTGCGCTGGTCCATTTGTTCGTCATCGCGAGCAACCCCTGGTTCTAGCCGAGGAGTCCCTACCCGTGATTCAAGAAGCGTTTCGTAACGTTCTGAACTATCAACCGAGCGCAAGAGATTACCGGATCTGGCTGGTCATCAATCCTGCCGTTTGGCTCCTGCCGATGCTTGCGGCGCTCCTCGTGATCGCCTTGGCTGTGCATTTCTACGCATTCTCGCTTCCGGGCAAGGCATGGGATTCGGGTAAGGTTGCGCCGGTCGCACCGGTCGCCGAGCCTGCTCCGGTCGCCGAGCCTGCTGCCGAAGCGGCTGCTCCTGTCGAGGCTGCACCGGTTGTCGAAGAGGCCGCCCCGGTTGAAGCAGCACCTGCTGCCGAAGCGGTTGCCCCTGTCGAGGCGGCTCCTGTTGAAGAGGTCGCTCCCGCGGCCGAGCCGGTTCCGGTCGTGCCCGTCGAAGTGATCGTGACCCCTGAGGCTGCCTGAGCCTTTTTGCTCGCTGAACGCCGTCGCGCGGCGTTTAGCGATTGATGACAACCTAAGCAGAGGATCAGTCGATGGCACAGTCCATATCCGGTCTTACCGATCAGCAGGCAAAAGAGTTCCATGAGCAGTTTAAGATCACCTACACCGCGTATGTCGGCATCGCTGCGCTTGTACATCTGTTCGTGATCGCTGCTAATCCCTGGTTCTAAACTCAATCCTACGAGATCAAGCCGATGAGTGACGTTAAGATTGCAACGCCGAAGAACCCGGAAGACGATTGGAAAGTCTGGCTGGTTCTCAACCCGGCGAAATGGCTGATGCCGATCTTTTTCTTTTTATTGATCATTGCTTTAGTGCTTCACAGCGTAGTCTTCAAGATGGGATTTGGCTGGGGCTGAACGGGTTACCCGTTTCGTTCACCGCCTCGATTCCCGTGTGATCCGGGACCTACGGGTCTTGGGTCGCTCAATCCCCGGAATCTCCCCGTCATCGAGCGGGGTGCAAAAACCAACGGTTCATGACAAAAGCGACGCGCCTGTCGGCCTTCGCACCTCAAACTCTCCGCAAGCCCTCCCGATCCGGTCCGCTTATTTTTTAGCGGTGTCACTGAACACCCGGCGCCGCATCGCTTTCGGACCGGCTCCGACTCCCGTCGTCGGAACGCCGCCTGCCTGATCCCGTCTGATCTCTTTCAGCTTTGCCTCGTCCGGTACTCCTGATCGAAGGCTATCCCGCGACCAGACCGACCAGACCGACCAGGAGACATACCATCGCACATGCGCTGGCGTCCGGCCCCGACAGGCCGCGGATCGACAGCCTGCGAGGCGGGGGGTATGCTTGTATCTCACACAAAGCTAGATGTTTCGGACATGTGCTGGTTGCATCGAGATGAGTCAGATGTCGCCTGTGCCAGGGAACCGGGCTGGTGCCCCATATGGCTAGCCCTCGGTATTGCTGCTGCTTGATCTTCAACAGGAGGACACATGGAGTCCATCGACGCTTATTCGGATCGACGGGGTTATCAGCGCGTACCTTGGGAGTACAACGCGCGATTAATGCAGCTCAGCGCGGAGATCGGAGAATGTGTGCCCGGCATGCACCAGGTGATCGGGCGCGACATCAGCGAAGGTGGTTTACAAGTGTGGGCCGACCGCATGTTTGCGGTACGCGCTCGGCTCCTGGTTGAAATGGAAGCGCCGGATGTTCCGGAAGGGATCCAGGCGGTCGGGTCGGTGGCCTGGGTGTCGCACGGCAGCGCCGGTGAGCGATGGATCCTCGGGATCGAGTTTTCGGACATCAGCGAAACCGCGCGGTCGAGGATTCGCTCTTTGACGGATCCCGATACCGTTTACCCGCGCTGGACGCTTGATCATTTATCGGTGTAGCCGATGAAAGTGGCAGTTGTGCTGTTGAGCGGTGGATTGGATTCCACGACCACACTGGCGATCGCGAAATCACTCGGGTTGTCCGTTTATGCCTTGTCGTTTCGTTACGGACAACGCCATGGGATCGAGTTGGAATCCGCTGCACGTGTCGCCGAGGCGTTGGGTGTCGTTGAGCATGTCGTGATCGATATTGATTTGCGCCGCTTCGGCGGCTCGGCCTTGACCGCGGAGATGCCGGTTCCGAAGGGGCGTTCGACCGAGTCGATGGGCGCGGCTATTCCGGTCACTTATGTTCCGGCACGTAACACGGTGTTTCTGTCCCTGGCCCTGGCCTGGGCGGAGACGCTCGGCTGTGAAGACCTCTTCATCGGCGTCAATGCGCAGGATTACTCGGGCTATCCCGACTGCCGGCCGGCGTTCATTGACGCCTTCGAGCGCCTGGCCAATCTTGCGACGGCGGCCGGGGTCGAGGGGCGGCAGCGGCTGAAGATCCATGCCCCGCTGATGCACATGACCAAGGGCGAGATCATCGCGCGTGGCCTGTCGCTCGGCATCGACTATGGTTTAACCAGCAGTTGTTACGACCCCGGAACGGATGGCCGCCCCTGTGGTCTCTGTGATTCCTGTCTGCTACGTGCGAAAGGCTTTGCACAGGCCGGATACGCAGATCCCTTAGTTACCCGTTTCGGTCCCTCCTCCCCATGAGTGAAATGCTCTACCATGTCGCTGCGGTTCCGTTTGAAGCCGCGCGTCGCGTCGCGATCCTTCCTGCGGGGCATCGTTCGCGGCGTCTTCACGGGCACGGTTTCACTGCCAAGGTACGTGCCGAGCTGCCGCCCGGTTGGGCACCTTTCCCCGGCGGTGAGACCGGCGCTTTGACCGACGCGCTTCGGGCTTGCGTGGCGCCACTTGATTACAGCGATCTGAACGAGCAGTTGCCGATTCCGACCGACGAGAACCTCGCACGCTGGGTGCGCGCGCATCTCGGCGTCCCCGGCGTCGACTCGGTCGGTCTCCAAAGCACGCGAGATCAAGGGGTCGATCTCGACGTTTCCGATCAGGCACACGTCTGGCGTCGATTTCGTTTCGAGGCGGCCCATCGTCTTCCCAACGTGCCCGCAGGCCACCAGTGTGGACGGATCCACGGGCATGGCTTCGAGGTCATCCTGCATGCCAACCAGGATCTGGCAGGGCGTGATATCGGTGTCGATTTCGATCGGCTCCAAGCGCTCTGGGCGCCGCTACATGCCGAGCTCGACCACGTCTATCTCAACGACATCAAAGGGTTGGAAAATCCGACCAGCGAGATGCTGGCGCGCTGGATTTGGGCTCGGCTGCACCCTGAGTTTCCTGTTCTATCGTGCGTCACCGTTTATGAGACGGCCACCGCCGGCTGTCACTATGACGGTTGCCAGTACCGGATCTGGAAGGAGCAGCGGTTCGAAAGTGCCCTGCAGCTGGTTCATGCTCCCGCGGGCGACCGCCGCCGCCGTCTGCATGGACACAGTTATCGGCTTCGATTGCACTTGACCGCACCGCTTGATGCCGTGCTCGGTTGGACGGTCGATTACGGTGAGGTGAAGGCGATCTTCAAGCCGGTCTACGCGCGGCTCGACCATTGGCAACTTAACGCCTTGCCCGGTTTGCGCCAGGCCGATCCGGGGAATCTCCTGCTGTGGATTCGCGAAGAAGCCGCGGGTGAACTCCCGAGTCTGGATCGCATCGACCTAGAGGAAACATTGGGTTGCGGCGCCGTCCTCTGGTGGGGTGAGTCAGGTCCCGCGCTGCCGCTATGAGCTATTTCGTCAAAGAGATCTTCTATACGCTGCAAGGGGAGGGGGCGCAGGCCGGAAGAGCGGCGGTGTTCTGCCGTTTTGCCGGCTGCAACCTCTGGTCCGGGCGCGAGGTCGACCGGGCCGATGCAATGTGCCGCTTCTGCGATACGGATTTTCGTGGCACGGATGGCGAGGGTGGCGGGGTATTCCCTGATGCTGCCCGACTGGCGCTGTCCATCCGGTCGGTCTGGTCGGCGAACGCCGGCCAGCTTGGACGGCCCTTCGTCGTTTTGACCGGAGGCGAGCCCCTGCTGCAACTCGATCCGCCCTTGATCAACGCGCTCCACGATCAGGGTTTTGATGTCGCGATCGAGACCAATGGTACCCTGCCTGTGCCGGATGGCATCGATTGGATTTGCGTGAGTCCCAAGGCGGGCACCCGGATCGTCCAGCGCAGCGGCCAGGAGCTTAAGCTCGTCTTCCCCCAGGCCGAACTCTCGCCGGAGGATCTGGAGGGCCTTGCTTTCGAGCACTTTTTCCTCCAGCCCATGGACGGCCCTGATCGTCTTGATCACACCCGTCGGGCGATTGCCTTGTGTCGGGCTCGGCCGCTGTGGCGTCTCGGGATTCAGACCCATAAGATCATCGGGATACCTTAAGTCCCGGTACTTAGGGTTGGTTCTCGCGATTCGAAAGGTATCCGTCATGGACCGAGATGTCCCGACCGCCGAGCGGTCAATCCATTCGAACAGCGCCGAGGACCGCTATCGGCTGGTCTTCGAGAATAGTCTGGTCGGTGTTTTCACGGTGTCCGAGGATCGGCGCATCATGGAGATCAACCCGCGCGCCTGCGAGATCTTCGGGCTTCAGTACGAGGATGCCGTTGGCCGCTCGATTGCCGATGTGCACGTCTCGCCAGCACACTATGAGCGTTTCGGCGAAGCCGTCTTTTCGCAGATCGTCGAAGCAGGGGTTTCCAATGTCCAGTATCCGCTGCGGCGGCGAAGCGGCGAGATCTTTTGGGCAGAGCTGTCAGGCAAGCCGATCAACGGGCACAATCGCGATGATGGTGTTGTCTGGGTGCTCGTTGATATCTCTCGTGCAAAAGCTGCCGAGATCGCCTTGCGCGAGAGCGAAGAGCGTTACAGCCTCGCCGTTGCCGGCGCGAGCGACGGTCTTTGGGATTGGAAGATCCCGACCAACGAGATCTATTTCTCGCCGCGCTGGAAAGAGATCATCGGCTTCCGCGACGATGAGATTCCCAACTGTTTCGACGCATGGCAGCAGCGCGTCCATCCGCAGGATGTCGATAGCGCGTTCGGAGCCATTCAGGCACACCTTCGCGGCGAAACCGAGCATATGGAGATCGAGTTTCGGATGCGCCACAAGGACGGATCCTGGTGTTGGATCCTGGCGCGCGGAAAATGTGTGCGCGATGCGACGGGGCTGCCCATGCGGATGGCTGGCTCCCATACCGATATCGATGCGCGTAAGCGTGTAGAGAGCCAACTCCAGGAGAACCGGAAGCGGCTCGAAACCGTGTTCAGTACCGTTCAGACGGGGATCGCGATCGTCGATCATGAGCAGCGCATCATCGTCGATGCCAATGAGAAGGCCGCCGAGATCTTAGGGGTCGAGCTCGATGATCTGCTGGGCCACCGCTGCAGCGACTGGTTCTGTTCCGACTCTGATCCCTGTCCCTTCGCAGGGCCCTTTGTGCCGGTAGTCAACCGCGAATCGGCGCTTCGCCATCGCGATGGGCATCCGATTCCCGTCCTGAGGAGCGTCGTCCCACTCGATTATCCGGATCGCTCCTTTTTACTTGAAAGCTATGTCGACATCTCCGAGCTCAAACAGGCAGAGGTCGCCCTGCGTGCCGCCAAGGAGGTCGCCGAATCCGCTGCCCGCGCCAAGAGCGAGTTTCTCGCCAAGATGAGCCACGAGATCCGGACCCCGATGAACTCGATCATCGGTATGACGAAGCTGACCCTCGACACCGGGCTCGACGCGGAGCAACGCGAGAATCTGCAGATCGTCAACGCCTCTTCCGAGGCACTGCTCGGATTGATCGACGACATCCTGGATTTCTCCAGGATCGACGCCGGACGCATCGAGTTGGAGGCGATCGATTTCGACCTGGATCATCTCATCGAGGAGGTGCTCGACAGTTTCGGCTTGCGGGCGTTCGAGGTGGGCATCGAGCTGGCCTATCTGATCGATCCCGAGGTGCCGTCGCGGATGCACGGCGATCCGGGTCGTCTGCGCCAGATCCTCGTGAATCTGATCGGCAACGCGCTGAAATTCACGCCCGCTGGCGAGGTTGTCGTGGCCTTGTCGCGTCAGCCTAGCGATCGGGGTGAGGTGCGGGTTCGTTTTGCGGTGAGCGACACCGGTATCGGGATCCCGCAAGACAAGCAGGATCTGATCTTCGATGCCTTTGCGCAGGTCGATAACAGCACACGCAGACGTTATGGCGGAACGGGCCTTGGTTTGAGTATCTGTCGTCAGTTGGTGGCGCTCATGACCGGCGAGATCGGTTTGTACAGTCGTCCAGGCGAGGGCAGTGAATTCTGGTTCAGCCTTCCGTTTAAGCCGGCCGTCCAGCCCGCGCCACCAGTCGTCTCAAGCGCCGTCGATTTGACCGGGATCCGCTGCCTGATCGTCGACGACACCAAGGCCAACCGCATGCTGCTTGAGAAAACGCTGCGTGGCTGGAAGTGCGAGTCCGTGGCGGTTGACTCGGGGCGCAATGCGCTCGCGCAACTGCATTGGGCCAATCAAAGCGGGGCCCCCTATGATCTGGTTCTGCTGGACATGGCGATGCCGGAGATGGATGGGGAGGAAGTCGCCCTGGAGATTCGAGACGATCCCCATTGCGGTCGGCCGCGCGTGATCCTGCTGACATCGGTCGGTCGGCGTGCCGATCTCGAACGCCTGGCCGCCCTGGGGGTCAGCGCCTACCTGAGCAAACCCATCAAGCGTGCACTGCTGCGCGAGACCATGCTGGCGACACTCGGTCGAGCCGCGACAAGCGGGATCGCGCTGCGACCGGTGATTACCGACGACTCGTTACGGGGCTTTTCACTTGCCGGTATCAAGGTTCTGCTGGTGGAAGACAAACCGTTTAACCAAAAGGTTGCCGAGCGATTTCTTGAGAAAAAACAGATGTCGGTAATCATCGCAGCCGATGGTCTGCAAGCGCTGGAGGTTCTGCGTCGGCAGCACTTCGACGTCGTGCTGATGGATGTGCAGATGCCGGTCATGGACGGCTACGAGACCACACGCGCGATCCGTGCCGCGGAGGCGACTGATGCGTCCACTGAACCCCTGCATCTGCCGGTCATCGGCATGACCGCCTACGCACTCGCGGGTGATCGTGAGCGCTGCCTGGCGGCCGGAATGGATGACTATGTTCCCAAGCCGATTGATCCGGAGCGGCTCTACGCCGCGATCCGCACCTGGACAGCACCCTTGCGCGAGAGGGGAGTGGCGGGCCGAGCCCTTCATCACGCGTCCGGCGCGAATCGATCGGGTCAAAGCCAGGCAACACCAGTTAAACCTTCGCCGTCCGCCGCCACTGACCACAGTCATCCACTCGATCCGGATCTGCTGCTGGCGCGGGTCCGCTCCATCTTTGGCGAGGATCAGGACGCACTACAAGGCATCTTCAGGATTTTTCTCGACGATGTCCCGGCCGACATCGACCGGTTGGGCGCGGCGATTGCTGCCGCCGACGGCGCGGCCGTCACCAGCCTTGCCCATTCAATAAAGGGCATGTTGCGCAATTTCGGACTGGCTTGGCTCGGCGACCGCTTTCAGGAGATCGAGGAGCAAGGCCGTCGCGGGGCGATGGACAGCGCGAGCCTGCTCCTGGAGCAGGCGAGGCTTGGGCTCGAACAGGTTTACGCCATCCTGAGGGATCAGTCGGTCCCCTGATAATACTTCGCCAGATCCGTTTCCTTCATGCGCGTGAGCATGTCGCGCGGGAACATGCTCATGAGCTCCCAGGCGAGGTTGAGGGTCGCTTCGATGGAGCGGTCCTCGGATTCTCCCTGACCGACGAAGCGTTCGTCGAAGGCATCGGCGAAGCTCAGATAGCGCCGGTCGCGCTCGGAAAGCTCATCCGCGCCGATGATGGAGGCGAGGTTGCGCGTCTCTTGGGCGCGGGCATAGAGGGCGTAGATCTGGCTGGCGACGCGTGGATGGTCCTCGCGGGTGTCATCCTTGCCGATACCGTCCTTCATCAGGCGCGAGAGACTTGGCGAGATATGCACCGGGGGATAGATGCCCTGGTTGTGCAACTCGCGCGACAGCACGATCTGACCTTCGGTGATGTAGCCGGTGAGGTCCGGGATCGGGTGCGTGATGTCGTCCGAGGGCATGGAGACCACGGGCATCATGGTGATGGAGCCGTGGCGATCGTGGATGCGCCCGCAACGCTCATAGATCTCGGCCAGATCCGAATACAGGTAGCCGGGATAGCCTTTACGCGCCGGGACGTCACCCTTGGCGGTCGCGACCTCGCGCAGCGCCTCGGCATAGTTGGTCATGTCGGTGAGGATCACCAGCACGTGCCGGTCCAGATCGTAGGCCAGATATTCGGCCGCGGTCAGGGCGGTGCGGGGCAGGGTGAGGCGCTCGACCGGCGGGTCGTCGGCGAGGTTGATGAACATCACGACATTGCGCAGCACGCCGGAGCTGGCGAACTCGTCGCGGAAGAACTTCGCATCGGCATAGGACACGCCCATTGCTGCGAAGACCACCGAGAAACTCGACTCCTGATCGACCAGTTTGGCCTGGCGCCCGATCTGGGCGGCGAGTCGATTGTGTGGAAGGCCCGAGCCCGAGAAGATCGGCAGCTTCTGACCGCGCACCAGGCTGTTCAGCCCGTCGATGGTCGAGATACCGGTCTGAATGAACTCGCGCGGATAGGTGCGCGCGGCCGGGTTGATGGCCGATCCATTGACCGGGCGGCGGATGCTGGAGAGCACCGGCGGGCGGCCATCGCGCGGTTCGCCCAGTCCATTGAACTCTCGCCCGAGGATCTCGGGCGAGAGTGCGATCTCGACCGGCTCGTCGAGGAAGCGCACCCAGGTGTTCTCCAGATCCAGGTCGTCGGTGCCCTCGAAGATCAGGATCAGCACCTCGTTGTCGGCGCTGCGAATGACCTGGCCGTTGCGCGTGCGCCCGGCATGGTCCTTGATCTGGACACGGTCGCCGAAGGCGATGCCGGCGGTGTCCTTGACGACCAGCAGGCCGCCGCGGGCTTCGATTGCCGTACGGTATTCTTTGATGCTCATTGAACCGCGTCCAGCATGCTATGCGTTGTATTCATTTTGATCCGATGTCGTATCAGCCCATGACCGCCGGCGCAGACGCGGTTCAAGTCTTGTAGGATTTTAACGCTCTAAACCGCGTCTTGCCGTCGCTCTTGTGTCGGGCAAGGGCAAGCTCCCTTCAAACAAGGCAGGTCGCTCGGGACCCGGTTTAGCCGGTCTCCCCGTGTTTGGCATACTCGATCCGCACCGACTCCATCGCGTGATCGACCTCGGCCCGGAAGGCGTTGACCTCCTCGATCTGCTCGCTGGAGTACATGGATTTTAGGCGTCGCATCTTGGCCATCAGGGGAAGCTGCTGGAGCTCCGAGACCGGCACGCCGAGCTTGATCAGCGCCTGCCCGCGTTTATAGATGGTGATCGCGAGATCGAGCAGGGCAAACTGTTTCTCGGGTGAGCAGAAGGTGTCGATCTCGTCCAGGGCGCTCTGCTGCAAGACGCCTTCCTTGATGAGTGAGGCGCCTTCAAGCTCCCAGCGCTGGGCGTCCGAGAGCGCCTCGGGGCCGACCAGGTTGACGATACGCGAGAGTTCGGCATCGCGCGCCAGCAGGGCGAGGGCGGCGGTGCGACGCTTCTCCCAGTCCGGGTCGATCTCCTTGTGCCACCATTCCGCGGCCGTGTGCACGTGTTTGGAGAAGCTGGTGACCCAGTCGATCGAGGGATAGTGACGCGCGTCGGCCAACTCCTTGGACAGTGCCCAGAAGGTCTCGATGATGTCCTTGGTGTGACTGGTCACCGGCTCGGAGAAGTCCCCCCCGGGGGGCGAAACCGCGCCGATCAGGGTGACCGAGCCGGATCCCGCGCCATAGGTCTCCACACGTCCGGCGCGCTCGTAGACCGCGGCGAGACGTGACGCCAGATAGGCCGGATAGCCTTCCTCGACCGGCATCTGACCGAGCCGCCCCGAGACCTCGCGCAGTGCCTCGGCCCAGCGGCTGGTGGAGTCGGCCAGCATGACTACGTCGTAGCCCATGTCGCGGTAATACTCGGCCATGGTGATGCCGACATAGACCGACGCCTCGCGTGCCACCACGGGCATATTGGATGTGTTGGCGACTAGCAGGGTCCGCTCCATGAGCTTGCGGCCGGTATAGGGGTCGTCCAGCTGCGGGAAACTCTCGAGCACGTCGACCAGTTCGTTGCCGCGCTCGCCGCAGCCCACATAGATGACGATGTCGGCGTTCGACCAACGTGCGATTTGTTGCTGAACGACGGTTTTTCCGGCACCGAAGGGGCCGGGCACCGCGCCCTTGCCGCCCTTGAGCTGCGGAAAGAAGGTGTCGATCACCCGTTGGCCCGTGATCAGGGGCGAGATGCCGTCGTCGCGGCGCAGGTAAGGGCGCGGTTTACGCACCGGCCAACGCTGATACATGCTCAGCCGGTGGCTGATGCCACGCGGATCACGCACCCTGGCAATGGTCGACTCGATGTCGTACTGGCCCGCTGGCGCCACTTCCAGCAGTTCGCCCTCGACACCCGGCGGCACCATGATCCGGTGCAGAACGGTTGTAGTCTCCTGGACCGTACCCAGGACGATTCCGGGGCCGACCTTCGCGCCAGGGTTCAGCTCGCGATTGGGCTCGAACTCCCACTCGCGCGCCCGATCGAGCGCAGGCACCGAGATGCCGCGACGGATATAGTCCCCGGACAGCAAGGCGATCTTCTCCAGCGGGCGCTGCACGCCGTCGAAGATACCGCCCATCAGGCCGGGTCCCAGCTCGACCGAAAGTGGCCAGCCCAAGCCCTGCGCCGGCTCGCCGGGCCGCACGCCGTCTGTGGACTCGTAGGTCTGCACAATCGCGAGCTGACCCCGCAGGGAAATCACCTCGCCAAATAGCCCCAGCTCGCCGATCTTCACCTGCTCGCCGCTGCGCACACCCGGCAGCTCGACGGTGACGATTGGACCGTTGATGTCGCGGATGACACCTGTTCGTTTGACTTCACTCATGGTCTCATCCGGTAAAGAGGTTGCCGGTGTCGAACCCGCTCGGCAACAGCCGTTCGAGGATCACCTGTTGGACGGCGGGGCGCAGACGCTCCAGTCGGCCATCGAAGGTGTTGTCGACGCGGATGCGCTGGTCGCGGCTGGTGACGAGTATCCCGCCCAGGGTCTCGATCGGATCCTTGGAGAGGGTCGCGGTCTTGTGGTTCGGGAGGCTCTCCAGGATGCTGTCCCAGCGTTCGGCGAGGCGTTTCTGGTCACGCCCATTCGTCGAGACGATCAGGGCCTTCTCCTCGATCAGGTTGGCCGAGTATGCGATCAACCTGTCCAGCCAGGGGTCGTAGCGCGGAAGGTCTTCGCTGAACGTCTTCATCCGTCCGGTGAGCGCGCGCTCGACATCCTGGACCAGGTTCCAACGCATGCGGTCCAGGTGCGTCTGCATCGTCAGCTCGCTGGCCTGGACGTTTTGCCGAAAGGTCCGGTCCGCGAGCGCCTTGGCGATGCTCTCCTCGCGGCTCTCGCGCATGCGCAGCCGTTCTGCGGCCTCGCGCAGGATGCTGTCGCGGCTCCGGTTGGCCCGGTCGCGATATTCTCCGGCCAGCCGTTCGGCGCGGGCCAGGATGGCCTGCTCAAGCTCTTGTACCTGATTCACGATCGACCCTCGTTAAACCGCGTCCGGAGCGACAACCGTCGTTTCGTCGTTTGCCGCTGCCTCGCAGACACCGGGTGCGACGGTTGAGTCGCGGTTTAAGTGAATGAATTCTGTTTGATGAACAATCGAGGTTTGGATGGGCTAACCCGTTGATCTTCTGAGGCCGGCGTCTCACGGCTCCGCCTTGGAATTGACGACGGCGTTGCCGAACAAGGCCGCCAGCCGGCGTGCCACCTCGCATCCCATGCGCGGGTGATCGCCGAGCGGCGGCACGGCGATCACGACGATCCGACCACCCTCGCGGCGCACGCGCTTCAGGCTCGGAATGTCCTGCTGCATGAGCGCATCGTCGACCACCACGAAGGCCTTTTCGCGCCCGCGCAGCAGCTCACGGATAGTACGGTCGACCAGCTCGGGCTCGGGATTGGGATGAGTCTCGAAGCCGATGAGTCGAAAGCCGTCCGCGAGCCGGTCCTCGCCGAGAAAAAGCATGCGGGTGGGCCGGTCGTAATCGTAGGTCTGCTGCGCGTCCACGCCGGGCTCGCTTAGATCCGGTTGAGCAACAGGATGGAGATGACCAGCCCGTAAATGGCGATACCCTCAGCCAGGCCCAGATAGATGAGAGTCCGGCCGAGGTTTTCCGGTTTCTCGGTGATGGCGGCCAGCGAGGCGGCGCCGATCGGTCCGACGGCGATTCCGGCACCGATGGTCGAGAGCGCAGTCGGGATACCGGCGCCGATGATGGCCAGGCCCATGCCGACTGACAGCTCACCCGCCGCGGCAACGCCTTCTGCAGCCGCCTCGACCGCAAAGGCATCATTGATGCCGAACACCAGCAAGCCGAGCTGGGCACCGACGAAGACGACCAGCTGGGTCGCCATCGCCGGTTTGTACCAGGGCCGGGTTCGGGTGGCGAGCTGCGGGCGAAATTCGAGCATGAGGCCGAGCAGGATGAGGCCGAGAACGGCAAAGGTCATGAGGGCGACGAGCCAGTACATTGAGTGCTCCAGTGTTTTGTTTCGGTTGTGGCTTTGTTGTGGCTTTA
Organism: Thiocapsa sp.; assembly: GCA_041741175.1. GTDB lineage: Bacteria > Pseudomonadota > Gammaproteobacteria > Chromatiales > Chromatiaceae > Thiocapsa. The sequence continues at coordinate 13,649 of JBGSKP010000030.1, forward strand.
AGGTTTCTCAACGGCCAGGATGATCTGCGGGGCCGGTGTGATGAGGTTCCCTTGCGTCGGGCGCGGCGGCGTATTTGACGACTGCTGTCAGAGCATTCGGGCTCGCGGGGTTGATTAAGTCGATGTCTGCGTCGATGAGTCCATGCCTCACTCCCGATGAACCACGCTGAACCAGCGGCTCAGACCGACCCACGCCGGAATTTCAAGGGCGCGAACTCATGGCCGTTCCCCGAGAAATAACGTGAGAACCCCTCGAAATACTGGAGGCGCATGACCTGGATCATGACGATGCCACCCTCCAGGACGATCACGAAGATGTTGCCCAAGATCAGGGTCACCAGATGTCCGAACGCGCCCATCATGCCAGCAAGGGTGAAGATGGCGATCGAGAGCGCCACGTGATTGAGACTGAAGGCAGCCACACGCAGGAACGACAGCGTGTTGGAGACATAGCCGATCAGGGTCTCCAGGGTCTCGATCACGACCACCAGGATCTTCTCGCTGATCGGCGCCTGCTGATGCTGCCAACTGTGCCAGGCGAGCGCGGCGAGCGAGACGATCACAAGGAGCATGGGGATGTTGCCGAAGGCGCCGGCGGCGTCTGCCCGAACTCCCGGAACACCCTCGCCGGCCGTGGCGATGTTCACGGCGCCGCCGATCAGCGCCAGATAGAAGACTAGGTTGACGACGCCGTGATGTCCGAAGACGGCCCCCGACCAGTTGCGGATCACCAGACGATTGTAGATCGCCAGCAGGCAGGCGATGGTCAAAAAGACCACACCCCATCCCAGTGCGATCCGCATCATCAGGAGCGGGTCGCTCAGCGGACTCATCCAGAGCGCGGGAATCAGGTGCTCCTCGCCGAAAATACTGCCGAACAGGACGCCGAAGACCATGGACGACAGGCCGGCCATCAACCCAAACGGCCAAAATCGCCCGAGCTTTTTGCGCAGGAGCCAGGCCGCCAGGGCAATGACCGCGCCTTGGCCGACGTCGCCGAACATACTGCCGAACATCAAGACGAAGGTCACCGCAAAGAGCGGCGTCGGATCCACCTCGCCGTACTCGGGTACGCCGTATTGCTTCACCAGCATCGCGAAGGGCGAGAGGATCCAGCTTTTTGCCGGAACGGTTGGAACCAGCTCGCGTTCGTCCGCGGTCGGATTCCGGTCACTCATCTCGAACGGGTGATTGAGCGATTCGCGCAGGCGTCCTTCGAGCCGGGCGACCGAGCGCGCCGGCACCCAGCCGGCGAGGTAGACCAGATCTCCCGCACTGCGGATCGACGGATCCAGAACCACCAAGGGTTCGGCGAGCATCAGTGTGCGCCGCGCTTCAAGCAGCGGGCCGGCCAAGGGCTCGGACCAGCGCTTGAGGGTTTCCATCAGGGTCCGGCGCTGGCTCTCAATGGACGCGCGCTGGGCGTTGAGGTCGCGCTGCAGCTCCGCGGGCGGGCGATCGAGCTCCTGCGGGATGGGTAGATTCTGAAAACCGGCGGCATCCAGGACAGCGGAGAGCTGGCTCTCTTTGATTCCCGCGGGTCCGACGATGACGACATGGGCGTTCTCGGCCTGCTGCATGTAGACGTGCAGGATGTAACCCGCCAGACTGACCGCCCCTTGCAGTTGACGCAGATTTTCGCGTGGCACCAGGCCAACGTAAAAGTCCAGGAAGCGCGTCTTACTCCGCAGCATGCCCAGGTCGATGTTCAGATGAGCGAAGTTGGCCAGCGCCGCCTGCTGCTCCTTGACCAGGCGTTCCTGGTCGTCGAGGCGGCGCAGATCCTCCTCGTAGCCGGAGGTCTCGTTCCAGATCTTGCCCAGTCTCTCATTCAGCGTCCGAAGCTGGTCGAAGTCGACGACCTGGACGCGGTCGATGTCGGGTGAGGGGTCGATCGGGATCAACCGGCCGATCTTCTCCAGACGTGCGTTGGCTTGCGTGAAGACCTCACGGTAGGCGTGCGCCGGCAAACCGTTGAGCCGCGACTCGGTCGGCGGACGGGTATCGGGATGAAAACTCTCCATGTCGGCCAGTGCAAGTGATGCCTGCGGTAAGTCCTCGGCGAGGACCAGCAGCCGAACATGTTTCATCGGTGTCGGGCGCAACATGCCTCAGCCCTTCCTGACTGGATCAGGTCCAGTAGAGCATCGCCGGATGGAATATCGCGGGGCGTGATAGTGCCGTGCGAGATAGCGAGAGATCGTGCGCATCAATCAGCCCACCCGCGTCCCGGCCCAAGGGCATCCAGGCTCGGCTAACTCAACCGCAATCTCGATCGCCGCGGCCGGGAGATTCAGAAGCTGGCCCTGGACCAGGGCGAACAGCAACAGCAGGTCGCGCTCGCGAAGCATCAGATAGGCCAGTGCACGCGCTACGGCCGACTGAGTGCGATTGAGCACCCAGTGGGCTTCCTGCGCGGCATAGCCGCCGATCCGCCTCTGGACATCGACGATGTTCTTGCTGCCGGTGAGAAGCCCATCGAGCGGATCCGGCAAGGCGGCGACGACACCGTCGAACGTCTCCAGATTGACCAGATTCAGAAGCCGCTCCCGGGTCAGCAGGCGCATCGAGGGGACCAGATGGTAAAAGGTCTCCGAGGCCGAGAGCTGATAGGAGAACCGAAACCTGAGCAGCCACATCAGATTGATGCGGTCGAGTTCGGCACCGACCAGGCGCTTCAATGGATCCAGATGGGGGTCGGTGAAGGCCATCACCTGCCGCAACAATCCGGCGTAATACCGCTGATCGATCGCTGCTTCCAGCGCAAAGGGCTCACGCTTCTGTTCATAGACCTCCCGTGCTTGACGAGCCAGCGTGCGATGGGGCCCTGCCTCCAATTGACGCAGGAGCTCAAGGACGTTCTCCGCTCGAAACAGCTCGGCGCGAACCTCCTCGGAGAGGCGCATTTGCGCGGGCAGCTCGTAAAGATTGTCGTAAATCTCCTGCTGGTCGAGATCGTAGAGCTTGCCGCGAATCAGAGTCTTAAGGTTGAAGAGGGCGTACTTCTGGCCCCAGTCGAGCACGAGGCGGCTTTCGGCGGCACGCATGGGCCTGACCAGAATCAGCAGTTCGGCGAGCAGAACCTGGATCAGACTCTGCTCGACCGCGCGACTTCGTGAGCGCGTCGACTGTTGCTCGTCCAGCACGGCGTGCAATCCGAAACGCTCGGCCAAAGCAGGCAGCGACAGGCGCGCCAGTGTCGCGATGGCGCTTGGCTCGAGCAGCTGGGTCGCCATAACGGAGACCCGGGTATTCAGATAGGCGTGGTCGGCAATCAGAGGCATGGGTAGGCCGCAGGTGGGCTCTTTGTCGGTCGCGTCGCGCCTAGCGCTCGGCGTCGATCAGCAGCTTGAAGGCGGCGTCAAGTGCTTCGGCCTCGCGACGCTCGGCCTGATCACGCAGCTGCACGTGTCGCTCGTCATAGCGACGGCGAAGCTCGGCAATATTCTGCTCGGCCCGCTCCTCGGCCTTGGCGATAAAGGACCGGTGCAGGTCCGGAATCCGGACGGTGAAGCGATCGTTTTCGGACTTTGCATCCGCCATCGCCTTCTGAATGATCCGCTCCTGCTCGGCCTCGGCCTGCTGAGCGATCTTCTCGGCCCGCATCTCGGCATCGAGGAGTCGTTGAAGCGTGTCATCCATACCTGGCTACCTGCATAACAATAAAGCGACGACGTCCGACACCTTACCCGAACACGTGCAAAAAAGCGCGGCGGATCGAGGCGGGGCCTGCGTCTAACCGCTCCGCACCAGGTGGCGCCGCGCATGGCCCTGGCAGGATCGCTGGTCCTGTGTCAAGCCGGCTCCGATCACAGGGAGAGGGCTTGGCGACCCTGCGACCCCAACATACTCGACTTGAATCCGACCTGATTCTAACGAAACGGACCACGATGATGCGAGCCCTTTGGCCCCGGTCGAGCCTGGAGTGGCGCGTGGCGAGAGCTGCCCGGCGAGGGCCGAGACCAGGGGCATCGCGTCAGCCGGGCCAAGCGGAAATCGATCGCTCATTCGCTCAGGTGAGGGGGCGTCGCTGCGCTGCCGCCGGGAGCACCCGCAGACCGCTCGCACCAGCGATCCGGTAGCCCATCGCCCGATAGCCCTGCCGGCGCTTTTCCCACATCCGCAGCAATGCCGGATGGCCGGTGTCGACAACATCGATGATCCGCACGTCGGTCTTGGTGACATGTTCGCGATGCAGTCTGCCGGCGTATTGCTGCAACAGGCCTTTCCAAGAGATCGGCATCGCCAAGACCGGCGTGTCCAAGGGCGGATGATCGAAGCCTTCCCCGATCAACTTTCCCGTTGCCAGAAGGATGCGCGGATCATCCGGCGGCAACGTATCGAGCTCGGCGATCCGAGCGTCGCGTTGCTTTCTCGACATCCGGCCGTGCAGGACGATCGGGTCCGAGCCCGTGTGTTGCAGGGCGGCCAAAATTGCGTCGAGATGTGCCGTGCGCTGGGTCAACACCAAGACTTTGCGTCCTCGGTCGAACGCGCTCTTCACGGCGAATGCGATGGCATCCGTTCGGGCCTGGTCTTGGGTGAGATGCTGAAAGACCTCTTGAATGCCTGCATCCGGCGGTAGGTCGATGTTTGAGGAGATCGGATGCGGAATGACGGCCAGATCGACCGGGGTTTCGGATGGCATCGGCGCCGTATGCCGAGTCGGTCCGCACTGCATGAAGATGATCGGCTGCTGACCGTCGCGCCGAATCGGAGTGGCGGTCAAGCCAAGCACATATTTGGCCTTGGCTCGCTTCAGAATGGCTTCGAACGAGGTTGCGCCGAGATGGTGGCATTCGTCCACGATGATGTGGCCGTAGTTCTCCACGAGCGGTTTGACCTCTCCCCGATGGGAAAGCGACTGCATGACCGCGACATCGATCTTGGTTGTCGGCTTGGCTTTTCCGCCGCCGATCGTGCCGACATCACCCTTGCCGACATCGAGAAAGGCCTGCAGGCGCGCCTGCCATTGTTTTAGAAGCTCGGTTCGGTGAACGAGGACCAGCGTGTTCACGCTCCGTCGCGCGATCATCGCGGCTGCCGCGACAGTCTTGCCGAAGGCGGTGGGCGCGCACAAAACCCCGGTGTCGTGTTTCAGCATTGCATCGACGGCCGTCTCTTGATCGGGGCGGAGCGTGCCGACGAAAGAGACATTGATTGGTTCGCCGCAAGAGCGCTCATCAAGCAGATCGCATCTGATGCCGTTGGCTTGGAGGAGCTTCAGGGCTGGATCGAGGCATCCGCGCGGCAGCGCGAGGTGCCGGGGATAGTTTTCCGCACATCCGATGATGCGGAGTTTATCCCAGACCGACATCCGCATCGCCTGAGCCCTGTAGAACTCGGGGTTCTGGAACGCGGCAAGGCGGATCAGTCGATTGGTCAGCGGCTGTGGCAGTTGTGCCTTTTCGAAGTAAATCAGATTCGCCAGGGTGACGGTCAGCGCCTTCGGCATCGATCCAGATACGGTCTCCGTCAACGGAGAAGCGCGTTTCCAAGGCGTCGCCAGGTCTTCATCGTCGATGAAGCTCACGTCCAACGGATGGACTCCACCTGCGGCTCGGAGAATCAAGGGCTCGATGTCTTCCGTCGACATCGGCCGGAGGGATTCCAGGTATGCCCACTGGTCGCTGTAGGGGTGCAGCTCGGCATCGACAAAGAGGCTGTGGCCATTCTCCCGAGGCTTTTTCTGAAGGGGCAAGGCGATCAGGTTGCCGAAACCGCCTTTCGGCATCCGGTCTTGATTGGGGAACAATCGGTCGTAGGATTTCAACTTGAGCTGCCGGGTTCGGGCGCATGTGTGGCTGATGATGGCCGTGCCCAATTGACGGGCATCCCGCGCCGAGACCTTGTCGGAGAAGAACAGCCAGGCATGAGCGCCCTGTCCGGAGCGAGAAATCTCCAGCGCGACCGACACGCCGAGCTCGTCACACGACCGGGCAAAGGCCCGAGCATCCTCGTCCCAAGCGTCGTCATCGAAATCGACGGCCAGGAAGCAACAGGTGTCGTCGTCCAACAGTGGATAAACGCCAACCGTGTGCTGACCGGTCAGATGGTCATGAATCACCGAATCCGACAACGGGATCAGCCGGCGCTGACCGCAATCCGAGCACTTGATGCGCGGCTTTTCGCAGACGCCCGGACGCCATTCGTTCGCGCAGGCCGGCGTGTAGCCCGACCTGCCCGTGCGCGGGCTCTCCCAGCGGACTGGGTAGACATCCGTTCGCCCGCGAAACAGGCGTCGAAAAAGGGCGATCTTGTCGGCGGTCGACAGGCGCGACGGCTCCCGCTCGGGAGCCGACGGCGAAGGCTCGGCAGGTCGGCGCCAATCGATGCCCTGTTGCTCGAGCAGCGCGATCAGTCGGGCGTTCTCGGCGCGCAGCGCCGTCAGCGGGTCTTGTTCACCCTGCCTGCTCATGTTCGTTCACAAGATTACGCCGGAGCCGCGTTGTGCCCAGACGGGCACGCGCTTCCAGGCATCGCGCATCCTGCCATGCAGCGCATCGGCAGCGGGCTCGAGTGCGCGCACGTGCGCCCAGAACCGATCCGAGTGATTGGGCTCCAGCAGGTGGCAAAGCTCATGCACCATGACGTAACGCGCCAACTCGCGCGGAAGAAAGAGCAGCTTGCAGTTCAAGCTGATACGGCCCTGTGCGGTGCAACTGCCCCAGCGGGTTCGTTGGTTCTTGATCGCGAGATCCATGTAGTCAAGTCCGTGCTGCTGCGCCAGGCTCGACAGCCATGGCGATAGCGCCGTTTTGGCATGGCGCGCCAGCCAGCGGCGCAGGGCGGCCCCGCAGGCTTCGGCGT
>JBGSKP010000031.1:0-3541 GCA_041741175.1 Thiocapsa sp.
ACTGCCCGTGCGTGCGACACGCCCTCGCGCGCCGTCACGGGTCGTTCCGCGCGTCCCTTCAACACTGCGAAACCCAAGTGCTTGCGCCGACGGGATCGGTTCCGTCGAGCCGACTTTTGGGGTGATCCGTATCCATCTCACCGCGGCAACCGTTGCGAGGTTGCCGCTGGAGGAAATGAAATGTCTCAGTCAATTCATCCCGGAATGACGCTCGCAGCAATGGCGATCGCCGCTTCGTGTGCGCTCGGCGTAAACGGTTCCCCCGTCAGCGCAGATGACAGTCATGTCCAGCTGCGCCCGGGCTCCCACGCGCCGGCCGGCGTGATGTACGACCACATGCACAAGGCTGGCGAGTTCATGGTCGGCTACCGTTTTATGTACAGCCGCCAGAGCGGAGACACGCTGCGCGGTACCAACTCCGTCAGCGACCTCGACCTCGCCGCCGCCGGCTATGAGATGAAGGCGACCAGCATGAACATGTACATGAACATGCTGGACATCATGTACGCGCCGACCGACTGGCTCACCCTGATGGTGATGCCGCAATGGGTCAGCATGGACATGACCATGCAGGGACTGCCGATGCCTTCCGGAGATGGACATGGACATGGACATGGAATGGACATGGCCGGCCACGGCACACACATGGGGTCGCACTCCCACACCACCGACGGCTTCGGCGACACCTTGCTCTCGGGGCTGGTCCGCCTCTACCAGGACCAAATCAACCACGCGCACGTCGGCATCACCTTCAGCGCACCGACGGGCTCGGTGACACAGAAGGGTCCGGATGGCCGCTACACGCACTACATGATGCAGCTCGGCAGCGGCACGTGGGACTTCGTGCCGAGCCTCACGTACACCGGCCAGGTGGACCGCTGGTCGTGGGGCGGGCAGTTGCTCGGGGTGGTTCGCCTGGAGAGCGAAAACGAGGCGGGGTTCCGCTTCGGCGACGTCTTTCAGGTCACGGGCTGGGGCAGTTACCGTCTGCTCGATTGGATGTCCGGGTCGCTGCGCATGCTGTACGTCAACCAGGGCGACATCGAGGGCCACTACAACGGTCCCCACAATCACAGCAGTCCGCCCGACCTGCAGGCCAATTACGGCGGAGACTTCCTCGACATCGGCTTCGGCATCAACACGGTGGTGCTCGAAGGCCCGCTTCGCGGCAACCGGCTGAGCATAGAGTGGCTTCAGCCGGTGTACACGGATGTCAACGGCTATCAGCTTGACCGCGTCGGCACGCTGTTTGCCAACTGGAGTCTTGCCTTCTAACCGCATCGATGGGGAGCCCGCTGTGAGCGGGCTCCCCCACCATGGGGATTGGCTTCGGACTGCGGGTAGCGGTTCAGTCTAGTTGGCGGTGCTGAATTTCTTAGGGGGCGGTGACCGGAACGAGGCATTCAAGGGACGCTGATGCGCGTTTCCTCGGTGACGGCTATTGGGGCCGAACCGTCGCCGACCTCGGCGAGGCGACAGACAGCAAGACGCGCAGTGCGGTCGCTGGCCGTGGAGGAGGAAATCCGACCGTGAGTCCAGAAAGCGGACGCCGCCCGAGGGGCTTCACTTCTGGTACCTTCGCCCTCCAACGCTGCGACCTCTCCACGTCGGCGATAGGCCGTTCCTGACCCACAGCGGTCAGTTAGCTGAATGAAAAGCGGCGACAGTTTATCGGATGGTCAACGGTGCACACTGTCCCTTCTCCGAGATGGTCTTTCGGGAGGAGACCTATGCCCGACCAGGTTGCCGGGCGGATCCACCCCGGATGCGGGGGCGCGGCGGCGGCACAATCAGTCGGTCGTGACCTCGACGATGCCGTTGTAAGAGCCGCCGATGGTGTAGAGCCAGAACTCCGCCCACGGATCGTTGCGTAGGTGGAAGCGTAACCAGTGTCCGATCCATTGCGCGACGTAATAGTTGGCCACGGACTGGGGCAGGGTCGGCCGCAGCGGATCGGGCCCGGCACCGGGCGGATCGTTCTGATCGGTGATGCCGTAGTGATTAGCGCCTTCAATGTCGATCCTGGCGCGTGGTGACTCCAGCGTCGGATATGTGGCGTCGGCCTCGTCCGGCGTGGAGATGCCGTCGAGGCTGCCCTGGACCAGTGCCACCGCCGCACCCGAGGTGTCGAGATCGGTCACGACACCATTGAAGCCGAGCATGTTGGTCCCGTAGAAGGCACCGGTCCGCAGTGCGGCTGGCGGGGTATAGGTGCCGTCGGGTGCGGTACAGATCGCGGGCTCGCAAACTCCGGCGAGGGCGGTGAGTCCGACCCGGCCACCGAGCGAGTGGCCGATCACGGCCATGCTTTCGGTATCGACGACCCGGAACAGCGGCGAGGACGGGTCTGCGTCGGCAGCGACCATCGTCGTGTAGACCGCCGTGACGACGCCGACCTCGCTGAACAGCACCGGGTCCGGAAAGGCCGGCGGGAAGGTGCGGAAGTGATTCGGCACCACGACCACATGGCCCCGACGGGCGAGCTGCATCGCCAACCGGCGATACTGGGACTTGTCCACCAGCGCCCCCTGCAGCACGGCCACCAACGGCAGGCTGTCCTCGAACCAGTCGGGAAACCGCGAGCGGATACGCGGCAGATACACATCGGCCGCGTCGCCGTTGTCGAGGGTCAGCATCAGGGTGCGGACCGATGGAAATTGGGCCTGAAAGGCGCTGTCGTCGTCGGCGTCGGGAAAGGCGCAGGCCGCACCGGCGACGGCGATGGAACTGGCCGCGAGCAGGGTCGCCAGTCTTCGGCGCATCCGGGCGCGGTGGTCAATCGGGTGCTGATCATCTCTGCGGAACTCGAACATCGAACATCTCCTGCCCCGGCGGGCGCGGGTTGACTGATCGGTGCTGCGGTTTTGGCATCAGACCTTGTGATCCGCCGCCATTTTCGGTCTAAACAGTCTCCATGGCCAGAACACTCCGAATCGAGGTGGTGGGCGAGTTCTTTCATTTCACACCATACGGCGATCGCCGCGAGGCGATCTACCGCGGTGATGCTGACCGGGGCGAAACCGGGGACCGTGTGGCCTGGCTGCGCAAGGCCACATCTTCGAGCAGGTGGAATTACCGCCTAAGTAAGCATCAAATTTGGGCAGCAAAATCGGGGAGGTACCGCGGAATTGCGATCGGCGACCAATCTACAGGGTCGGGCCATTCCTAACCGCCAGCGAGGAGCGATGACCAAGGTCGAAGTTTCCGCTGACCTGGTTTCTGCCGACGTGCGTTCGTGTGGGGCCCGTGACTGCAATATGCGGTATGCACGCGCCCAGGCTCAGGATCGTGGGTAACCGAAACGCGCGTTGAAGAGTCAATCGGCTTGACTTGACGTGAGACGGCTCTTGGCCGGGTCCGGTCCCTTCAGGCGGCCCCGCGCGGGGGCGCGGCTGGCCTCGCCTCCGTCCTCGGATGAATGTCCGCTTGCTGCTGGGCGGCCTGGCCGCTTACGCCGCCGATCGCTGACCGCGGTGCGTCCAGAACGGTCGCTCGCGACGACGCGCGGAGCGGCAGGTCTGGGTCGTAAGCACGCGCCCGG
>JBGSKP010000032.1:0-6065 GCA_041741175.1 Thiocapsa sp.
GCCCGAGGCGATCCGTCGCCTGGTGGAGGGTCTGAACGACGGCGAGTCGGCCATGACCCTGCTCGGCGTGACGGGCTCGGGTAAGACCTTCACCATCGCGAGCGTCATCGACCGGGTGCAGCGCCCGGCGTTGGTTCTGGCGCCGAACAATACGCTCGCCGCCCAACTCTACGGCGAGATGAAGGAGTTCTTCCCGCACAACGCGGTGGAGTATTTCGTTTCCTATTACGACTACTACCAGCCCGAGGCTTATGTCCCTTCCACCGACACCTATATCGAGAAGGATTCCTCGATCAACGAGCACATCGAGCAGATGCGTCTCTCGGCGACCAAGGCGCTGCTGGAGCGTCCCGATGTCATCATCGTGGCAAGCGTCTCCTCCATCTACGGCCTGGGCGACCCGGACGCCTACCTGAAGATGGTGCTGCATCTGAATCGCGGCGACCTGATCGATCAACGCGCCCTGCTGCGCCGGCTCGCGGATCTGCAATACCGCCGCAACGAGATCGAGCTCTCGCGCGGCACCTATCGGGTGCGCGGCGACGTGATCGACATCTACCCGGCCGAGTCCGACGACGAGGCGCTGCGGGTGGAGCTGTTCGACGAGGAGATCGAGTCACTCTCGCTCTTCGACCCGCTGACCGGGGAGCAGCTGCGCAAGGTCCCGCGCTACACGGTCTTTCCGAAGACACACTATGCCACGCCGCGCGAGACCATCCTGAACGCGGTCGAACAGATCAAGGTGGAGCTCAAGGACCGGCTGACCTGGCTGCGGGACAACGACAAGCTCGTCGAGGCCCAACGCCTGGAGCAACGCACCCTCTTCGATCTCGAGATGATGCTGGAGGTCGGCTACTGCTCCGGGGTCGAGAACTACAGCCGCTATCTGTCCGGACGCGGACCCGGTGAGCCGCCGCCGACCCTGTATGACTATCTGCCCGCGGATGCCATCGTCGTCATCGACGAGAGCCATGTCACCGTGCCCCAGCTCGGCGGCATGTACAAGGGCGACCGCTCGCGCAAGGAGAACCTGGTCGACTATGGCTTCCGGCTGCCCTCGGCGCTCGACAACCGCCCGCTGCGCTTCGAGGAGTTTCAGGCGCGGCAGCCTCAGACCATCTATGTCTCGGCCACCCCGCGCGCCTACGAGATCCAGCACTCGGGCGCCGTGGTCGAGCAGGTGGTGCGCCCGACGGGGCTGGTCGATCCGGAGGTCGAGGTCCGCCCCGCCCTGACCCAGGTCGACGATCTGCTCTCGGAGATCGGGCTGCGGGTCGCCGTCGGCGAGCGTGTGCTGGTCACCGCGCTGACCAAGCGGATGGCCGAAGATCTGACCGAGTATCTCAACGAGCACGGCGTGAAGGTCCGCTATCTGCACTCGGACATCGACACGGTCGAGCGCGTCGAGATCATCCGGGATCTACGCTTGGGCGAGTTCGATGTTCTGGTCGGGATCAATCTGCTGCGCGAGGGGCTCGACATGCCGGAGGTCTCGCTGGTCGCCATCCTGGACGCCGACAAGGAAGGTTTTCTGCGCTCGGAAGGCTCCTTGATCCAGACCATCGGGCGTGCCGCGCGCAACGCCAACGGCAAAGCGATCCTCTATGCCGACCGCATCACCGGCTCCATGGAGCGCGCGATCGGCGAGACCGAGCGGCGCCGCGCCAAGCAGATCCTCCACAACACCGCCGAGGGCATCACGCCTCAGACCATCCGCAAGGCGGTCGCCGACATCCTGGAAGGCGCCATCCCGGGCGCACCCATGAAGGCACGCCAGTATGCCAAGGTCGCCGAGGAGATCATCGAATACGCCAAGCTGACGCCACAGCAGATGTCCAAGAAGCTCAAGGCGCTGGAAAAGACCATGTACCAGCACGCGAAGAACCTCGAGTTCGAGCAGGCTGCGGCCGTCCGGGATAAGATCAAGGAGTTGCAGGGACGCGGGCTTGCGGCCTGACGTTTCGGGTTGAAACCGAGGCAACGGGCACTCGGCCCGGCCCCACACCTCTATCGGGAGATGCCTATGCCGAAAACCGACCTTTACGACGCCGACATCGTCGCCTGGGCCGAACAACAGGCGCACTGGCTGCGAGCCGGCGCATTGGACCGGCTCGATCTCGAGCATCTTGCAGAGGAGATCGAAGACGTGGGCAAGAGCGAACAACGCGAACTGGCCAATCGCCTGTCGCTCCTGCTTGCTCACCTGCTGAAGTGGCAATTCCAGCCGGAGCGTCGCGGCAGCAGTTGGCAACGCACGGTCCGCGAGCAGCGCCGAGCCATCAAGGCCAGGCTCGACCGAACACCCAGCCTCAAGGCCATGCTGCGCGACGCGACTTGGCTGGACGAGATCTGGGCAGACGCGGTCGCGGATGCAGCCGGGGAGACGGGACTCTCTGCGTTCCCGGAAGACTGTCCGTGGCGGCTGACCGACGCGCTTGAGGTGGATTGGCTGCCCGAGTGACACGGGTCGCGCCGGATCGCGGCAGCCGTCATCGGAGGTCAGCCAAGGCCCCTCGGGTCAAGTGCCCCGGCCGAACGACCGCAGGGCAGACCGAAGGACTCGGCGCGTCTGCGACAGGTTGCTTGGGCTTACGTCGAGGCCGGAACACGCGGGAGCGACGTCCCGGGCGTTGCGGCTGGACACGCGTGCGCCGCGGCCGCGCATCGGCCTCGTCGGGAACGCGCTCCAAGACCACGCACACAAGGCTCAGGATCACGAAAAGACCTGAAAGGCACAGCAGGATGACAAAAAGGTCGGCAAGGGTGTTCATCGTCGGCTCCGCGGGGTTTTGCACTGGACGGAACCACAGCATGCCGCGGGGGGTGGCTCAAAACGTGAGCCTGCGGACCTGAATGCTCGACCGTTCGTCGGCCGGACGCTGTCGGTATGTCGTGCCGAACAACGATTCGGTGTTCTTAAGGGATGACGAGGACGGGTGTTAGACTGACCGCGAGCGCAGAGCGCAGCGAGCCCGAAGAATCCATGCAAGACATCCACGACACGACACGACCGGCGAACCCCGCGCGACTGGCCGTCCTCTTGCGCCGCGCGACGGCCGAGTCACATCAGGCGGTCGAGCGCTTGCCCCTGATGGCCCGACTCACGTCGCCTACGGTCACCCGCGACGACTATCTTAAGTATCTGCATGCCTTGGCCGATGTCTACGCGGCCTTGGAAGGCAGCCTGCTCGACGCCCTGGACGAGAATATCCGCAACGACCTGGGGGTTCGACCCAAGCTGCCGGCGATCCTCGACGATCTTGCCGAGCAGGGTCAGCCGCATGTATCGCGCGCATCGGCGCTGATCCCCCCGACCGGGTCGGGTGCCGCGCTCGGCGGTCTCTATGTCTTGGAGGGCGCGACCCTGGGCGGCCGGGTGATCGCCAAACATCTGCGCCGCTGTCTGGGTCCGGCCCTGGGTCCCACCGCCTTCCTGGATTTCCACGGCGAGCAGGCGTCGGCCGCGTGGAAGGGGTTCTCGAGCGGTCTGGACAACCTCTTCGCGGATGGTCGCGTGGATGGCGCCGAGGTCATCGCCGGCGCCCGCTCGACATTTGACTTGATCCAGCGGATGTTGGGAGACGCGAGCAGACAACCGCCGCGATGACGGACCAGGCGCCACGACTGGAGGCGCGACCCGAGCGCCAGCTCGCGGCGCCGGACGGAAGCCGTGCCTTCCCGATCAAGCTCATCGGCCCGGAGTGCAATCCGCTCAAACGTCTCGTTCGTGGGTTGCTCAAGGCGGCAGCTCATCTGGTCCTGTTCTCGGTCATTCTGGTTTTGACACTGCGCTGGATGGACCCGCCCGCATCCGCCTTCATGCTGCGTCATGCCTACAACCTCTGGCGACTCGATCAATCCCCACCTTACTACCAGCACGTCTGGGTGCCGTTGGACGCGATCTCCCCGGCGGCGCGTCTGGCGGCCATCGCCGGCGAGGATCAACGCTTCCCGGTGCATTGCGGATTTGATCTGGTGCAAATCCGCCTCGCGCTGGCTGATTACAAGGCAAGCGGGCGCATGCGCGGGGCCAGCACCATTACTCAGCAGCTGGCCAAGAATCTGTTTTTGTGGCCCAGCTCGGACTGGCCACGCAAGCTGCTGGAAGCCTGGTTCACGCTGCTCATGGAGGTCTTGTGGTCGAAGGAGCGGATCCTGGAGGTGTATCTCAATACCGTGCAGTTCAGCCCGAGCACCTATGGCGTCGAGGCCGCCAGCCTGCGTTATTTCGATCGGCCTGCCCGTGCGTTGACGATGCGCGAGGCATCACTTCTGATCGGCGTCCTGCCGGCGCCTGGCCTCTATCGCCTGGACCAGCCGTCGGCGCGTTTGGAAAAACGTGCCGCCTGGATCAGCGACCAGGCCAGCCGGCTTGGTGGGATACGCTATCTGGGGCGGCTTTAGGGCGTGTCCGCAACGCCAGGGCGACCTGACGCAACGTCGCGAGGCGTGGGTCGCCTCAGAGTGCACGTCGGCGTGCCACGGCATCCGCAAGCTCGTGCAGCATCGGTACGGTGTCGTCCCATCCGATACAGGCGTCGGTGACGCTTTGGCCGAAGACCATCCCGTCGCTGGTGCCCAGATCCTGCCGTCCGCCGACCAGGTGGCTCTCGATCATCACGCCGATGATGCCATGATCCCCGCGCGCGATTTGACCGGAGACGTCCTGGCACACCCGGATCTGTTTCTCCGGGCGCTTGCGGCTGTTGGCGTGGCTGAAGTCGATCATGATCTTGGGCGTCAGACCGGACGCGATGATCTGCTCGGCGGCGATGCTCACGCTCTCGGTATCGTAGTTCGGCCGTTGGCCGCCACGCAGGATGATGTGGGTATCCACGTTTCCGGTCGTACTGAAGATGGCCGATTGGCCTTCCTTGGTCACGGACATAAAGACGTGCGGGCGCGCCGCCGCGTGCACGGCATCGATCGCCACCTTCACGTCGCCATTGGTCGCGTTCTTGAAGCCCACCGGACAGGACAGTCCGGATGCCAGCTCGCGATGGCCTTGGCTCTCGGTCGTGCGCGCACCGATCGCCCCCCAACTGACCAGATCGGCGATGTATTGCGGGCTGATCAGATCGAGAAATTCGGTCCCGGCCGGGATCTGCATGCTGTTGAGATCCAACAGGAGCTTGCGGGCAATGCCGAGCCCCTGATTGATCTCGAAGCTGCCGTCCAGATTCGGATCGTTAATCAGACCCTTCCAGCCGACCGTGGTCCGCGGCTTCTCGAAATAGACCCGCATGACCAGCAGTATGCGGTCGCTCAGCTGATCGCGAAGCAGTCTGAGTCGCTGGGCGTACTCCAATGCCGCACGCGGATCGTGAACGGAACAGGGACCCGCCACCACCAGCAGACGATCGTCCCGACCATGCAGGATCTGCTGAATGGCGTGGCGCGTGGAATAAACGGTCTCCGCAGCCGCCTCAGAGATCGGAAATTCCTGATGCAGGGCGCTCGGGGAGCGAACTTCTTTGATTTCGCGGATGCGCAGATCGTCGGTCTTTTGCATGGTCTGGGATTACAACGGCGTCGAAAGCTCCGGAGTATAGCCCAATCGATCCCTTGTCACGCCTCAATGCGCATGCAAGGTCGGCGCAACGCGCAGGCATCGGGCGCGATCGCGCGCCGGCGGACTGACGCCGCGCGCTTGCGTCTGTCCAACCGCTTTCAGTCCCCCGGAGACAATCGTCCAGGAGCTGCGTAACGGTGAATGGACAGGTGTCCGGCAGATCGGAGAGATCCAAACCCGTCACGAGCGCCGCGTGCTGGCGAGCGTTCGCGTAACGCTCTGCGACCACATCCGGGGCTTTGGCCACGCTGTTCCCGATTCGCATCCGGAGACTGAGGCGTTCGAGCTAGAACAGCGTCCGCGCGTTGATCCACTCGATGCTCGGACCGAAACGCCCGTGGCGGACCCGCACCAGCCCGGCGTAGTCGATGCGGATGCGGTACCAGCGGCGCGCATCCGCTCCGAGCAGGTGTCCGACCAGGGCGCGCATCACACCGGCGTGACAGACGATCAGCAGACGGCGCCCCGGATAGGCAGCCAGGTGACCGGCGTA
>JBGSKP010000033.1:0-9323 GCA_041741175.1 Thiocapsa sp.
GCAGGCACGCAAATCGGGCGACGCGCTCTGCTTCACCCCGGCAGCGTGATCGGGCGCGAGGGTTTCGGCTTTGCGCGCGACGGGGATCGGTGGGTGCGTATGCCGCAGATCGGCCGCGCGATCCTGGGTGATGATGTCGAGATCGGCGCCAACACGACCGTCGATCGCGGTGCGATCGGCGATACCCTAATCGGTAACGGGGTGAAACTCGATAATCATATTCAGATCGGTCATAACGTCGAGATCGGCGAAAACACGGCGATGGCCGCCAATACCGGCATCTCCGGATCGACCCGGATCGGGCGCAATTGCACCATCGCCGGAGCGGTGGGAATGGCGGGGCATCTGGAAATCGGCGACCGGGTCCATTTCACGGGGATGGCGATGGTCACCCGATCGGTTTTGACGCCCGGTGCCTACAGTAGCGGGATTCCCGCCATGCCCAGTGCGGATTGGCGACGCAACGTGGCACGCTTCAGACATTTGGATGAGCTGGTGCGTCGCATCAAACAACTTGAGACACGGATCGAGACGATGAATGAAACAACTGGGCGGGAGGCTACCTAGCATGGAAGGATCGCATCCAATGCCGACCAATTCCGATGTGCATGTCGGTGGCTCGGAGTCTGTAATGAGCACCATGGACATCCATAAAGTCTTGAGTCTCCTGCCGCACCGCTATCCCTTTCTGCTGGTCGACAAGGTTCTGGATTATAAGGTCAACGACTATCTGGTGGCCTTGAAGAACGTCTCCTACAACGAGCCCTTCTTCATGGGGCATTTTCCGGTTCGCCCCGTCATGCCCGGTGTCTTGATCATCGAGGCCCTGGCACAGGCGACCGGACTGCTGGCGATGGCCTCCCGCCCGGATGAAGTCGGCAACAAGCTCTATTATTTCGTCGGCATCGATAAGGCGCGCTTCAAGCGTCCGGTGGAGCCGGGGGATCAGTTGATCCTCGATGTGAAGCTTGGACCGGTTCGGCGCGGGATCTGGAAGTTCGAGGGCGAGGCGCGCGTCGACGATTTCCTGGTCGCCAGCGCCCAGATCATGTGTACGGCACGAGATTTTGCTGCTTGATCCATCCTGCCGCTCTGGTTGATCCGGGTGCGGAGCTGGATCCCGACGTCGAGGTTGGCCCCTTCGCCGTAATCGGTGCGGGGGTGGAGATCGGCGCCGGCACGCGCATCGGACCCCATGCCGTGATCAAGGGGCCGACCCGCATCGGGCGCGACAATCACATCTTCCAGTTCGCGAGCGTCGGCGAAGATCCCCAGGATAAAAAATACGGCGGGGAGGTCACCCGGCTGGAGATCGGCGATCGCAACCAGATTCGCGAGTTCACCACGCTGAATCGGGGAACCCTTCAGGATCAGGGCGTCACCCGGATCGGCAACGACAATCTTCTGATGGCCTATGTCCATGTGGCGCACGATTGCCGCATCGGCGACCAGGTGATCATGGCCAACGCCGCCTCCCTCGGCGGCCACGTCGAGATTCAGGACCACGCCATTCTTGGCGGTTTCACGATCGTTCATCAGTTCTGTCGAATCGGCGCCCACGCCTTTTGTGCGATGGGGTCGGTGCTGAGCAAGGATGTGCCGCCCTATGTGACAGTCGGCGGACATCCGGCCGAGCCGCGCGGTATCAATGTCGAAGGTCTGCGTCGTCACGGATTTTCAGACGCCACCATCCAGTCGATCAAGCGTGCCTACCGCACGCTCTATCTGGGTAATCTGAAATTGGCCGAGGCGCTGACCGAACTGCGGGGGATCGCCGAGCAGACCCCGGAGGTCGGGCGTCTGGCGAATTTCATTGCCGACAGCAGTCGCAGCATCGTGCGCTGATGCTGCGGGTCGGGATCGTGGCGAACGAGGCCTCCGGGGACATCCTCGGCGCCGCCCTTGCACGCGAGATCCGCAAACGCGTCCCCGACGTACGCTTCGTGGGTGTTGCCGGGCCGCGGATGCAGGAAGCCGGGTGTGACAGCCTGTTCGACATGGAGCGTCTTTCCGTGATGGGACTCACTGAAGTCATCGCCCACCTGCGTGAGCTCCTCGGCTTGCGGCGCGAGCTTGTCCGCTATTTCATCGACAATCCCCCCGACGTTTTCATCGGCGTGGACGCCCCCGATTTTAACCTCGGTCTGGAGACACGGCTGCGCCGGGCCGGGATTCGCACCGTGCATCTGGTCAGCCCCACCGTGTGGGCCTGGCGTTCCGGTCGGGTGAGGTCGATCCGCCGCGCCGTCGACCTGATGCTGAGCGTCTTCCCGTTCGAGGAGACATTCCTGCGGCAGCATGGCGTCCCCGCGACCTATGTCGGTCATCCGCTTGCCGACCAGATCCCGATCGACATCGATCGTGCTGCTGCGCGGCTCGCCCTCGGACTCGGCGATGACGACCCTATCGTTGCTCTGTTGCCGGGCAGTCGTCTGGGTGAGATGGAGCGACTAGCCGAGCCATTCATCCAAACCGCACGGCGCTGTCTTGCGCACCGCCCGGATCTTCGCTTCGCGGTTCCTCTGGTCAATGCCCGTCTTCGCGCGCGGTTTAGCCAGGACCTTGAGCGCCTTGCCCCGACCTTGCCGGTCACTCTGGTCGACGGGCGCAGCCGCGAGGTTCTTGCCGCGGCCGATGTCGTGCTGACCGCATCGGGGACGGCAACACTGGAAACGCTTCTGTCCAAGCGCCCCATGGTCGTCGCCTATCGGGTCCACCCGATCTCCTATCACCTCGTCAAGCAGCTTGGCCTGGTCAAGGTGCCCTATATCGCCATGGCCAATCTGTTGGCCGAACAGGAACTGGCGCCTGAATTCATTCAGGGGCGCTGTCGCGCCGAACTGCTCGCACCCGCGGTGCTGGCCTTTCTGGATGATGCTGAGCGTGTCGCCAGGATCCAGGCCGAGTATCGGCGCATCCATCTTCGGCTTCGCAAGGACGCGGCGGCGAGCGCGGCGCAGGCCGTCCTCGATCTCGTGGCGTATTGAATCGCTTCCGGCGTGATCGGTGCCGTCTCGCCTTGGTTTCGCACTTGGATGTGCAAGCGGCCCCGGTGGGGACGCGGTTCCAACGATCTTTGGGCTTTTTTCACTAAAACCGCGTCGAGGAAAAGACCGTTGGTAGCCTCGACGATTCGGAGATGAGGCAAACGTCATTGATCACCACGGACGCGGTTTTACTGGTTGCCGGTGTCGATGAGGCGGGCAGGGGCCCACTCGCCGGTCCGGTCAGCGCGGCGGCTGTGATCCTGGATCCGGCGCGGCCGATCAGCGGTCTTGGCGATTCCAAAAAGCTTACGCCGGCCAGGCGGGAGGCACTGGATCTTCAGATCCGCGAGCGGTCACTGGCCTGGGCCATCGCCTGGGCGAGCGCCGAAGAAATCGATCGCATCAACATCCTGCAAGCCTCTCTGCTGGCCATGCAGCGTGCGGTTGCGGCCCTGACGGTGCGGCCGACACGAGTGCTGGTCGACGGTAATCGGTGTCCGGATGTGGGGTGCGAGGCACAGGCGATTATTGGCGGCGACGGCTCGGTCCGTTCGATCGGCGCCGCCTCGATCCTGGCCAAGGTGGCGCGTGATCGCCTCATGTGCGACCTGGATCAGAGGTTTCCCGGCTACGGCTTTGCCGGTCACAAAGGCTATCCGACGCGCTCCCACGTCGAGGCCCTGCAGCGACTTGGTCCCTGTCCGGAGCATCGGCGCAGCTTTGGCCCGGTCCGGGCTCTGATCGAGAGGTTGGGGGGTTGATCGGCAGCGACAGCCGGATATCCCTTCAGCGCTCACGGAGGTCGGTCAAATCTGGAGCTGTCGAGTCGCACCGCCGAGTCCAGGCTGCCGCTGGTGAGCATCCTAGCGGCGGTGACCGTCCTTGGTGGTCATGCGGTCGTTGTGATCCCTTCGGTATATAAGGGTCTGGCATAAGGATTGCTTTACAGAATCGTTGAAGACGTGTTGTCCCGGACATCGGGTCGGACGATTTCTAGAGGCGCCACGCGAGACCTCATCCGGTCGGGGCACCTTGGCAATAACCACAAAAACATGGAGATAACGATGGGCCTTCTCAAAACAGTTTCCTGCTCGCTGGCCGTGACCGCTGCATTGGCCTTTGCGCCTTACGCCGGTGCGGCAACCATCGGGCAGATCACGGGCATTAGCGGGACATGGACCGCTACGACCCCGACTTCGGGCGTTACAACCTCGCTAGGCGGGAGTCAAATCAGTTGGGGATCACCCGCGTCAGGTAGCGGGCAAAGCAGTTATGTGTTCGGTGCCAGCACAACCCCGATCGATGTGGAGTCCGACACCACGTTCGAGTTAGGAACATTCACACACAACAACAATCCGATTTATTCCAATGGAACGATACTTAGCGATGCGACCTTGACCGTCGCTACAACGCTGAATCTTGGTGGAAGCAGTCAACCCATCAAATCGGTCTTTAATTTCGAGCATTGGGAAACCCCCAACAACGCTAGCCCGTGCGCAAATCCCGGCGCTGACAACTCAATGGGCTGCGCAGACCGCGTGACTTTCGCCCTTAACCTTGCGCAAACAGAGAGCTTTTTGATCGACGGTAAGGAATACGTCGTCAATCTGACCGGCTTCCTCATCAATGGCAGCCTTGCCAGCGAATTCTGGACGAAGGAGGGAATCTCCAACTCAGCGATTCTGCAAGGGAATATTGTCGAGAAGGCCAGCGTCGTCCCGATCCCCGCTGCGGCCTGGTTGTTTGGCTCGGCGCTGCTGGGATTCTTTGGAATCGGCTACCGTCGTAAACTGGCTGCCTAGCGTCAGGACCCCCTCGCATCCACGTCCAGGCCGGCCCCTCGCGGGGCCGGCCTTTTTTGTGCCTGGACAATCGCAACGGTTGTTCGCCGACGTGCCGGACTTAAACCGCGCCCAGTGCGGTGTGCGATGTTCTTGAATGGGATCGGCCCCGGCGGATTAATGACCGCTGGAGACGGCGCGGTTTAAGATACAAAAAATTATAAAATTTTAAGCCGCGTCCCCGCTAAGGGCCGTGGATGCACCAAACGTCGACCTCACTCGAAAGTTAGCATCTCACTCGGGACGCATTTTAGGGTGTAAAATTTTCCGACAGTCAGACCTCGATCGTCCCGGATTGCAGTGTTCCATCTTTTACAGTGCCGAAAAACGCAACAGCCAAGAACGAAGAAATCCTTTTTAAAATAATGCCGTAAGCTCTGTTGCCGTTGTCGGGATATTTTACACAGTTAAAGGCTGCTCAAGACCCTTCCATCTCACGCTCCAACCGCCGCTTCAGGTCGCCCGGCGAGCCGGTGCGGCGTGCCAGAAGGTCGTAGGCGACGGGAACCACAAAGAGCGTAAAGAGCGTGGCGGACAGAACACCTGCGAGGATCACGGTGCCGATCACGGTGCGCGTCTCCGCGCCCGCGCCGCTGGAGAGGAGCAGCGGAACCGAGCCGGCGGCGGTGGTGATGCCGGTCATCATGATTGGACGCAGGCGCACGTCGGCCGCTTCCAGCAGGGCATCGCGAAATGCTTTACCCTGATCGCGCAGTTGGTTGGCGAACTCCACGATCAGGATGCCGTTCTTGGCCGCCAGTCCCACCAGCATGATGAGTCCGATCTGGCTGTAGATGTTGAGCGTTTGCCCGGTCAGCCAGAGGCCGAACAGCGCACCCGCCATGGCGAGCGGCACGGTGAGCATGATGACGAGCGGATGGATCCAGCTCTCGAACTGCGCGGCGAGGACGAGGAAGACCACCAGCAGGCCGAGGGCGAAGATGAAGAGGATGTCCTGATTGCTGGTACGGAAGTCACGGCTCTGGCCCTTGTAGTCGATCTGGGCCTGCTCGGGCAGGGTCTCGGCGACCTTGGCCTCCAGGTAGCTCAGGGCATCGCCGAGGGCAAGGCCGGACGCAAGGTTGGCCTCGATGGTGATGGCGCGCAGCCGGTTGTAGCGGTTCAGACTTTGCGAATCGGCGGACTCGATCACGCGCACCAGGTTGGAGAGCGGAATCAACTCGCCGCTGCGATCGGAGCGAACATAGAGGTTTTCCAGGCTTCCGGGCGTGCGTTGCGCGCTGCGCTCGCCTTCGACAATCACGTCGTATTCCTCGCCCGCGTCCAGATAGGTCGTCACCTTGCGTGACCCGAGCATGGTCTCCAGCGTGCGCCCGATGTTGCCGACCGTCACCCCCAGATCCGCCGCGCGGTCGTAGTCGATCTCGACCTTAAGCTGCGGCTTGGTTTCCTTGTAGTCCCAGTCGATGCCGATCAGGCCGGGGTTGTCCTGCTCGATCGCCGCCAACAGCAGATCGCGCCACTCGGCCAGCTCTTCGTAGGTTCCGCCGCCGAGCACGAACTGAACCGGTTTCTGAATGCGCGCACCGAAGCCTTGACGCATGACCGGGAAGGCGGTGACGCCGGGCAGATCGGCGAGCTTGGCGCGCACCTCGTCCATGATGACCCAGCCGGAACGACGCTTGTCGAAGTCATTCAGAACCATCACGGCCATCCCGGTGTTAAAGAGCGCCGTGTTGGAAAAGGTTCGCGGTGCGCGCACCAGCAGCCGGATCGCCTCGCCCGATTCGGTGTATGGCATCAGCCGCCGCTCGACCTCGTCCATGTAGTCGCTCATGTACTGGTAGGACGCGCCTTCCGGACCATTGATGAGGACAAAGAAAGCCCCGCGATCCTCCTTCGGTGCATATTCCTGCGGGATCTGCTCGAACAGCCAAATCGCCGCCCCGAGCGTTCCGAGAAATCCCAGCACCACAATCCAGGGCTGGTGCAGCAGAACGCGCAGCAGCGCGCCATAGCCGCGCCGGACCCACTGAAACGCCCAATCGACTCCGTGGCTCAGCGACGAGCGTCGATGAGACTGCGGCAGGATCTGCGAGGCGAGCATCGGCGACAGCGACAGGGCAACGAACGAGGAGAAGGCCACGGCCGCCGCCATGGTGAGCGCGAACTCGGCGAAGAGCCGTCCGACATCGCCCTGCAGAAAGGCAATGGGGACGAAGACCGCAATCAGGACGACGGTCGTCGCGATCACGGCAAAGCCGACCTGGCGCGTCCCGCGATAGGCGGCGACCAGGCGGGTCTCCCCGTAGTCTTCCATGCGGCGATGGATGTTCTCGAGCACGACGATGGCGTCGTCGACGACCAATCCGATGGCTAGGACCAGCGCCAGCAGGGTCAGAATATTCACGGAGAAGCCGAGCGCGAGCAGGATCGTGAAGGTCGCTACGATCGAGACCGGGACGGTGACGGCCGGCACCAGCGTGGCCCGGACACTGCCCAGAAACAGGAAAATCACCAGGATGACCAGCGCGATGGCGATCGCGAGCGTTTTATAGACCTCCTTGACCGCGTCCTTTACGAATACCGAGGAATCAAAGCTCTGTTTGATCTCCATGCCTTCGGGCAGGGTGGGGTTGATGCGGGCGGCCTCGGCCTTGGCCGCATCGGCGACAGCGACCGTGTTCGCGGTCGATTGTTTCACCACGCCGATGCCGACCATGGGTACGCCGTTGCCGCGGAAAAAGGTCCGGGTCTCTTCGGCACCGCGCTCGACCCGTCCCACATCGCCGAGACGCACCAGATGGCCGTCGGTGCCGCGGCTGAGCACCAGGCGTGCGAAGTCATCCGGGGCGTTGAAGGTCCGATTCATGCGCACGCTGAACTGACGATCGACCGATTCGATGCTCCCCGCGGGTAGTTCCAGATTCTCGGCGCGCAGCGCAGCTTCGACATCCGCCACCGTCAAGGCGCGCGCAGCCAGCTCATTGCGGTCCAGCCAGACCCGCATGGCATAGACCTGGCTGCCGCCGACGCGGATGCGGGCCACCCCGTCGAGCACCGAGAAGCGATCCACCAGGTAGCGACTGGCGTAGTCCGTCAGCTCCGGGACGCTCATGCGGTCGCTGACCAGGTTCAGCCACATGATGACGTCTTCGTTGCTGTCGACTTTTTGGATGTTGGGCGGTTCGGCCTCGACCGGGAGCTGGTCGAGCACGGCCGAGACACGATCGCGGATGTCGTTCGCAGCGCCGTCGATGTCGCGGTCGATCGAGAACTCGATGGTAATGGCCGAGCGGCCGTCCTCGCTGATCGATTCGACTGTCCGGATGCCCTCCACCCCGGCGATGCGGTCTTCGATCAGTTGGGTGATCCGCGTCTCGACGACGTTGGCCGCAGCGCCCGGATAGACGGTCTCGATCGAGACCACGGGCGGGTCGATGTCCGGATACTCGCGCAGCGGCAGACGATCGAACGCGACCACGCCGAAGGCAACCAGTAAGAGCGACAGGACGGTGGCCAGAACGGGGCGTGTGATCGAGACGTCGGACAGCATCATGGCGTGGGTTCCGCCGATGTCTGTTTATCGCTCGGGCCGGCGGCGGCCGGCAGGATCGTCAGAGGCTGTCCCGGTTTGGCCTTGAGATGCCCATCGACGATGACACGATCACCATCCTTTAGCCCTTCGCGGACCTCGACCAGACCCGGTTTGCGGGTGCCGATCTGAACCGGACGACGCTCCGAGGTAGGCCCCGTGTCGCTCTCGACAAGGATCTGCACGAAGTGATTCTGTCCCTGATGCAGGACCGCCGACTCCGGGATGACCAACCCGTCACGCGGATCGACCAGGAGCTCGACCTGCATCAGCAGCCCCGGTTTGAGCGTGCGCTCCGGATTGGGAAGGATGGCGCGAACCTGGATCGAGCGGGTCACCGGGTCGATGCGACTGTCGACACCCCGTACCACGCCTTCGAAGACGCGATCCCCGTAAGCGCCGGCGCGTGCCTCGACCTGCAGTCCCGGCTTGAGCGCGGTCATGTAAACGCTCGGCACCGAGAAATCCAGCTTCATGAGGCTGTCGTCGTCAAGCGTCGTGATGGTGTCGCCCGGCTCGACCAGTGTGCCGCGGCTGACGTTGCGCAGACCCAGCACGCCATCGAATGGCGCCTTGATCAGGCGGTCCGCCAGACGCGATTCGATCGCGAGCAGGACGGCGCGTGCGGTATCCTGCTCGCGCTTGCGCTCGTCAAGCAGTGACTCGGACGCCGCGCGTTGTTCCACCAGCGCCTTTACCCGCTGATATTGCCGCTCGGCCTCGCCGACTCGCACCTGCGCTTCGTCGAGCTGGGCGTGCTGCTCCACGCTGGTGAGCTCGACCAGGATGTCGCCCCCGCGCACGCGCTGCCCGTCGTCGAATCGGATTACCGAGATCGTCTCGGTCACGTTCGATGTCAGGTTCACGGACTCATTGGCCTTGAGTGTCCCGAGCGCTTCGACGCGTTCGGCCAGCGGCATCACACGCGCCGGTGCAACG
>JBGSKP010000034.1:0-4015 GCA_041741175.1 Thiocapsa sp.
ACCGGGCGGGCTGGCTGCACGTGCCCGCTCAATGACACCCGGCAGTGCGCTCTGACCGCCAGCCGTCACCATCTCGCGCACGATCTCCTCGACCGACGCACACTCGCCTTGAATCAGTGCGTCGGTTCCTTCGCCCGGATCCACCATCGACAGGTAGAGCGCCGTCACCAGGTCGCCCAGGGCGTCGCGTGGCTTCATCGAGCTTGCCGAGCGACATTCAGACGCGACCTCAGCCCTCAGGGTCTCGGGATCCTGGCTAAACAGCACCGGCGGCGCGCCTGGATCGGCGAACAACACCTGACTGGAGTCCGGAGGCGCCATCACGGCCGGAGCGATTTCGCCAGGCGTCCCGGCAGGGCTCTTGCCAGGCATCTGGCCAGGCATCAGTCCAGGCATCTGATCAGGCATCTGATCAGACCGCCACTGCGGCGGTGGCGCGGATTGCGCTTCATCCCACACAGGCAGAGGTTCCAGTGCGAGCGGATCGGCCGAAGGCACCCCGGCACAGCCCGTCGCCAGGATGGCCAGCAGGCCGCAGGCGACGCCGGCTCGCCGACTCATCACACCGGAACGGGCATGGAGTGGCGGCTGAGAGCCCGGACGCGACCGCGCCTGCCCTGCAAAAATAGAGCAAATAAAGCTGTCCAATGATCGAGCGTCTCCCGGCATCGGGGCATGATAAACCGATAACCCGTCTGCGTGCGCCAGCATAACGGATCCCGGATCCAGATCCGACGGCAACTGCGCGGCAGTGGCAACACTGACGTTGTGCAGCGGCACACCCGCCTCGATATCCTGACAATCGCAAATTCTCTCGATGCGCACTTCCAGCATTGATCCCTCGACGATGAGGCGCCGATCAGGCGAGGCTCAATGACCGGTCAACCAGGACGCCCTCAGTCCGACCAGGCATCCGACTTGGCCGCGACCGGTCGATCCCCCGAAGCGACTCTCTTGTCATCACACACCGACACACGTAACGACATCATGTCTTCGATCGAAAAACCCTACTCTGATGCCTGCGAAGAAAACAAGCGGCCGATTCTCAGCGTCATCGGCCCACTGTTTCGCGATGCGCGCCGACTGCTCGAGATCGGCAGCGGCACCGGACAGCATGCCGTCTTCTTCGCCGAGGCGATGCCGCATCTGATCTGGCAGACCAGCGATTGCATGCCCTATCTCCCCGGCATTCATGCCTGGTTGACCGAGGCTGCGCTGCCCAATCTGCCCCCGACCCTCCCGCTTGACGTCATGGGACGCTGGCCGGAAGACCAATTCGACGCCGTCTACAGCGCCAACACCGCGCACATCATGTCCGAACGCGAAGTGGACGCCATGTTCGCCGGAGTGGGTCGCGCCTTAGTGGAAGGTGGCTATTTCGCACTCTACGGCCCATTCAACATCGGCGGGCGTTTTACCAGCGAAAGCAATGCCCGATTCGACGCCATGTTGCGCTCAAGACAGCCCAAGATGGGCATCCGCGATCTGGATCTGTTGATCGGACTGGGGCGGGACAACGCACTGGAGTTGATCGCCGACCACCCCATGCCCGTCAACAATCGCACACTGGTGTGGCAACGCATCCCCTGAGGACACCCATGCGCAAGAAGACACCCGACGACCTTGTGACGACCGATCCCGTCACGACTGGCCCAGACAGGGCCGACCTGGAGCGGGCACGCGCCGCCTGGCGCTTTCGCGGCCAAGAGCGGCCCGCATTTGCGATCGAGCCCGGCCCCGGCCAGGAGTCAGTCTGGGACTATCCACGTCCGCCCGCGATCCTTGCCGAGTCGAGAATCGTCGAGATCCGTATCGGCGAGCGCAGCCTCGCCGCCTCGAGCCGGGCAGTGCGCGTCTGCGAAACCGGCAGTCCACCGACCCTGTACCTGCCGCCCGAGGAAGTCGCCACGGAGCTGCTTCGCGTCTCGGCGACGCGCAGCTTTTGCGAATGGAAAGGCGAAGCACGCTACGTCCATCTCAAAGATGATGTCGCCCCGCCAGCCGTCAATGTCGCCTGGTGCTATCCGGAGCCGCTCCGGGGATTCCAGCGCTATGCTGGCTGGCTGTGTTTCTACCCCGGGCGGGTCGCCTGCTTTCTCGGCGGTGAGCGGGTCAGACCGCAGCCCGGCGGCTACTATGGCGGCTGGATCACCGCCGACGTCGTCGGCCCGTTCAAGGGCGATCCCGGAACCGCTGACTGGTAGCCGTGTCCCCTATCCCCAAAAAGCGTCCATCGCGGCGATGGTTTCGGGCAAGCGCTCCCAATGCGGCAGACCCATGTTCGGGGCGAGACGCTGGCGCGACCAGTTCGGGTGACGCGCAACGAAGTCATCAAGACGATCAAAGTCGATGTAGGGATCACGGTCGGCAATCACGAGGACGGGGAGCGACGTTAGCTTGGAGTAGAGCCGGTCGATGGCGTCGGGCGTGAAGAGTTGCATCGACAGAAACACCAGCGGCGCATGCCGGGCGCCGGGCTGGTGCGCGGTAGCGTAGGCATAGTCCAGCGTCGCCTGCGGCGGCGCGCCGACGAACGAGCGCCCGAGGTAATACCGGATGCTGGCTCTGGATGCGACCAGATTAAACAGTGCCTGACTCAATCCAGGGGTTTTTAGCAGCTTGTGAACGATTCGCCCGACACGCGGGCTGGGCGGGACGCGTCGACTGAAACCGGTCGGGGCGATTAGAACCAGCGACGCCACCAGGGTGGGGCTTGCGTCGACCGCACGCGCGGCAAACTCGGCACCCAGCGACAGGGCCACAACATCGGCCGGCTCACCGACGACATTCTGAAGAAAGGAGGCCAGGGTACGGGCATACAGCTCCGGTCGATAGCCGTCGGGGCGACGCTCGGAATGGCCGAACCCAGGCAGATCCAGGCTGTAGACAGGGCGGCTTGAACGATAGTGATCAAACAGCGGCTTGACCTCGAAACTGCTCGGCGCAGCATTCACGCTGTGTACCAAGACCAGTGGTCGACCACTCGCCGATGTCTCGGCATAGTAGGCGACTCGCCAACCCTCGTCGCCGCAAAACACATGCCTGGGTGCATCCACCGCCTCGCCCAGAGTGGGCCGCTTACCGGCACGCGCCGTCGGGTCGGCCGAAACCACCGGGGACTCCGCGGCCTGATTCGAAAACACCTGACCGGGCGGCGCCGTGGTCGCCGTCGTCGCTGGTTGATGGGGCTGTGTGGTCATTGAGAAGTCTCCCGCCTTGGAACCGGATGGTGATGATGCGCCAGTCGCCCTGCGGTATGCCCGGTCACTGGCCCTTGCGTGGAGTATACGCCGAGGCGACGGTTGTCTCGCCACGCTGGCTTGACATTGGGGCTGGATCATCGCCAGTTGGATCATCGCCTCAGACATCCCTGATTCACAGATCGACTCCATAGGATCGACGTTTCCCGCTCGACATCCGGACGCGGGTTGGCGATCCTTACGCCTTCTGTCCCAAAGCCGTGTCGCCGACAGCCGGCCTCTCGACCCCGACGGCGCAGCGGCGAGACCGGCCGGCATCGCCGGTTACATCTTCATGGTCGTCCGGAGAGCTGCAATGAGCCCGTTCAACTGTAAGCCGGTCCGATGAACGACCCGGGCGCGCCGTATCCGACGTCCCCCATACAGCGACGCGAGACCGCGATGCAGGGGCGGCATGTGCTCTTGGCGGAAGACAATGCCATCAACCGTGAGCTGGCGATCGCCTTGCTCAAAAAGCTCGGTCTGCGCGTGACGGTCGCCGTGAACGGTCTTGAAGCCGTCGCGCGCGCAACAACCGAGCGGTTCGATCTGGTACTGATGGATATCCAGATGCCCCTGATGGATGGGCTCGAAGCGACGCGACGCATCCGAGAGCATGAGGGCCGCCATCCGGCCGGAGTCGAACAGGTGATCGGCGTCCAGGTTGCCGCCCACGCCGCCTTACCCCCCACGCCGCCTCGCCCCCTCCCGATCGTGGCCATGACGGCGCACACAAGCACGGAGGACCGCGTGCGCTGCCTCGCCGCCGGCATGAA
>JBGSKP010000035.1:0-4170 GCA_041741175.1 Thiocapsa sp.
GGGGCTAGCGGGCAGGGTTACGTTCTCGGGGCTGCTTGGCGACGAGGCCGTGCGCGAGGCGTTCGCGGCGGCTGCTGTCTTCGTGCTTCCAAGCCAGCAGGAGAATTTCGGCATCTCAGTGGTCGAGGCAATGGCCGGGGCATGCCCGGTCGTGATCAGCGACCGCGTCGGCATCGCGCCGGAGATCCTCAGTGCGAAGGCCGGCATCGTGTGCCCGATGCAGTCCGCGCGCATTGCCGAGGCGCTACGGCGCGTGCTCGACGACGCGGGGCTCGGCCGAAAGATGGGCAAAAATGGGCGCAACCTCGTACTTTCGCGTTACACGTGGCCAAGCGTCGCAGTGAAAGTAGTGGATACCTACGAAACGATCATCGCAAGCCACCGCCAAGGCGCGCATTTCTGCGCACCCTCCCAGCAGTAAAACTGTGCTCATGCGGCCCAAGGCCGCGGGGCCTTTGTTCGTCGTAACCTATCGAGAACTCATCAAGGCAATGACAATCATCCTCGGCCTAAATGCTTACCACGGCGATGCCTCAGCCTGCCTGTTGCGAGACGGCATCATCGTTGCGGCGGCGGAGGAGGAGCGCTTCCGCCGCATCAAACACTGGGCGGGCTTCCCGTCTGAGGCGATCCGCTACTGCCTGTCCGAGGCGGGCGTCGGCCTCGATGCGGTTGACCACATCGCCCTCAACAGCGACCCGAAGGCGAACCTAATGCTGCGTTTAGGTTATGCGATTCGGCAGCGGACCGACTTGCGACTGGTGGTCGACCGCATCAACAACCAGAGGAAACGGTCCTCGGTGGCTTCTGAGTTGGAAGTGGCCTTCCCCCACCAGAGGTTTGACGGCAAGGTGCATCGCGTCGAGCACCACGTGGCGCACATGGCCTCTGCGTTCCTTGTGTCGCCATTCCAGGAGGCGGTGACGGTCTCGGTCGACGGATTCGGTGACTTCGCGTCGGCCGCCTGGGGTATCGGTCGCGGTACCGCGCTATCGCTGGACCAACGGGTGCTGTTCCCGCACTCGCTCGGCGCCTTCTACCAAGCCGTCACGCAGTACCTCGGTTTCCCGCACTACGGTGACGAGTACAAGGTCATGGGGCTTGCGCCATACGGCGAGCCACGTCACCTGCCCGAGATGCGGCGCATCGTGCTGACGCGAGACGACGGATCGTTCGCGCTCGACCTTAGCTATTTCCGCCACCACAAGGAGAAGATCGCCTACGAATGGAGCGGCGGTAGCCCGCATGTCGGCACGCTCTACTCGCCAGCGCTTGAGGAGCTTTTAGGGCCCGCGCGGCGCAAAGATTAGCCGCTGGACCAGCGCCATCGCGACATCGCCCGCTCCGCGCAGGCGATGTACGAGGAGGCATTCTTCCACCTGTTGGCGCGTCTGCATTCCCGCTACGGTAGCGACAGCCTGACGCTCGCTGGCGGCTGCGCCATGAACTCGGTGGCGAACGGCAAGATTAAGCGCTGTTCGCCGTTCAAGCGTGTATACATTCAGTCGGCGGCGGGCGATGCGGGCGGGGCCATCGGTGCCGCCGTTCATGTTTGGCATCAGCTCGGGGGCTCAAATCAGCCTGCGCCGGATCACGCACTTGCCGGCGATGCCATTGCTGGCCGCATCGTCATGGACCACGCTTACTTGGGGCCGGCGGCGGGCGGCGCGGAAATCGTGGATCTGCTCGGGCAGCGGCGGAAAGAAATCGCGGGTCAGGGCTGTACGGTGCGGCATATCGCGGACGAGGCGGAGCTCTGTCACCTCACGGCAGAGGCTGTTGCAGCTGGCCAGGTCGTTGGTTGGTTCCAGGGGCGCATGGAATGGGGCCCACGTGCGCTTGGCAACCGCTCGATCGTGTGCGACCCCCGGCGCGCCGACATCAAGGACATCCTGAACCTGAAGATTAAGCGGCGCGAGAGCTTCCGACCCTTCGCGCCGTCTATCCAGCGCGAGCACGTCCTCGACTGGTTCATGGAGGAGGACGACGTGCCCTTCATGATGCAGGTGTATCAGATACGGGAGGAACGGCGGCCGAGCATTCCGGCGGTCACCCACGTCGATGGTTCGGGTCGCCTGCAAACGGTCTACCGGCAGACCAACCCCAGGTACTGGCTGCTGATCGAGGCGTTCCACGAGCTCACTGGCGTTCCAATGGTGCTCAACACGTCCTTTAACGAGAATGAGCCGGTCGTATGCCGACCGGTCGAGGCGCTCGACTGCTTCCTGCGCACCCGCATGGACATGCTAGTAATAGGTAATCAAGTTGTCAGTTGTCACCCCACTCCTGTAAGTTCGACCGATGGTGTCCGTGTCGAAAAAGGCATGTAAGCGTTTTTTTCAAATGGGTTAGAACTCGTGCCGTGCGCCCATAGGCGACCGATTCGTCCGCAGTGCTGTCTGCTTTCTCATGGCGCTTAAGCCGCAATCGGCGGTGCGGCGTCCTTTTTGGAGGCTTCGCCACTATAGAGATTTGGTACTACGCTGCGGATGCGTAACGTAATAAACGGTATAGCCCGCTTGGGACAAGGTGCGCCATTGTATGCAATTTCTTCCGCGCCAATGCTACGATGAAGGTTGAGCCTGTGCAGACCACCAGGACCAAGTTGCAAGGCGCCATCAACACGGTACGATGAACTACGCACTCCGCAAACGCATCCTGGTCACCGGCGGCGCCGGCTTCCTCGGCAGTCACCTCTGCGAGCGGCTGCTCGCCGAAGGCCACGACGTCATCTGTCTCGACAATTTTTTCACCGGGACCAAGGACAACATCGCCCATTTGCTCGACAACCCCTACTTCGAGCTGATGCGCCACGACGTCACCTTTCCGCTCTACGTCGAGGTCGACGAGATCTACAACCTGGCCTGCCCGGCATCGCCGATCCACTATCAGTTCGACCCGGTGCAGACCACCAAGACCAGCGTGCACGGGGCCATCAACATGCTCGGCCTGGCCAAGCGGGTGAAGGCCAAGATCTTCCAAGCCTCCTCCAGCGAGGTCTACGGCGACCCGTCCATCCACCCGCAGCCCGAGCACTACTGGGGTAACGTCAACCCGATCGGTCCACGCTCCTGCTACGACGAGGGCAAGCGCTGCGCCGAGACGCTCTTCTTCGACTACCGCCGCCAGCTCGGCATGCGGATCAAAGTCGCCCGGATCTTCAACACTTACGGGCCGCGCATGCACCCCAACGACGGGCGCGTGGTCTCGAACTTTATCGGCCAGGCGCTGCAGAACAAGCCGATCACCATCTATGGCGAGGGGACGCAGACGCGCTCGTTCTGTTATGTCGACGACCTGATCGAGGGCTTCATTCGTTTGATGAACAGCCCCGATGAGCTGGCCGGGCCGGTCAACCTCGGCAATCCGGTTGAGTTCACCATGATCGAGTTGGCGGAGACCATCCTTGAGCTGACCGGTTCGGGTTCGGCGCTGATCCATGAGGCGTTGCCGCAGGATGATCCCAAGCAGCGTAAGCCGGATATCGGGCTGGCCCGCGCGCAGCTCGGGTGGGAGCCGAGGGTGGCGTTGCGGGATGGGTTGATGCCGACGATTGGGTATTTTGATGGGTTGTTGCGGGGGGTGCGGGGGGTTGCTTGAGGCTCGGCTCTTGGGTGTTGGGGGTGTAAGAGGTCTTGCGTGGTGGTGGGTGAGGTGGCGGCATTGAATCGGGTCGCCCGCGCTAGCAATAAGACTAGATGGGGCTAGCGTGCCGAGCGCCGTTCGGCCGTTTGCCGCGGTTTTCCGCTATCTGATTTTGGCGTGAGCTCATGGAGTGTCTGGTCAATTTGCATATCGAGGCATTGGAAGAAGGCGCCTACGTAGCGACCTCCGATGAGATTCAGGGTCTGGTTGCGCAGGGTCGGACCGTTCAGGAGACATTGGAGATTGCGAAGGACGTGGCTAGGCGTCTGTTGGAGGCGCAGACGGAGCCCAGGCAAAGCAGCCGTTGAGGCCGGTGGGCGCAGCATTCGATTACCCGTTGTTGATCGGATCTTAGGCGGATGGGTGACTGGGCGACTGAAGTCGCCCCTAGTGTGCCCGGCATGGGCCAAGACTTGCGACCTGCAAAGAGGTCGCCGGAGAGAGTGACGACAACCGTAGCGAAGCGCAAGGTGGACGCCGTGAGGCCAAGCTGAAAGAAGCGTGTAGCAAAGGCACGACCGTAGG
>JBGSKP010000036.1:0-13984 GCA_041741175.1 Thiocapsa sp.
GGCGCGTCCGGCGTTCATAGCCGCGGCAAGCTGGGCATCCGTCATGGCCGGCCCACGGGTGATGTTGGCCGTTCCGGGCCCAATGCGCTCGGAGCGCACTCCGGGGATGGATCCGGGATCCTCGGCCGTGCCCAGATCCAGAATTTCCATCCGCGCATCGAGCGCGCGCACCAGCACGGAGATGGCTGCCCCGCCGGTCGCGATGTTGCGCACCATCTGATTGGTCACGGACTGGGGAAAGGCCGAGACGCCTTCCGCCGCAACCCCGTGATCCGCCGCAAACAGCAGGACCTGCACGGGATCCGGCGAGGGTGTCGGCGTTCCCTGAAGGCCGGCAAGACGAATCGCCATCTCTTCGAGTCGACCGAGCGAGCCGCGCGGCTTCGTGAGCTGATCCTGCCGACGGCGCGCCGCATCGGCGGCCATGGCATCGATCGGAAGACAGGGGTGTTCAAGCCAGGCCAGCGCATCGGTCATGGTGTCGATCCTTTCAATGTGAGTGGAAGACCAGCCACCGTCAGGATGACTCGATCACAGCGCGCCGCCAGATCCTGATGGAGCACACCGGCCAGATCGCCGAAGCGTCGCGACAGCTCCCCCAACGGCACGAAGCCCAGGCTGGTTTCGTTGCCGACCAGGATGAGGTGGCCCGGCGCTTCCGCCACGACCTGGAGCAGGGCTTGAGTCTGGTCGTGCAGGCCGGTGTCGTCGGCCTGCATCAGCCAATTGGTCAACCAGAGTGTCAAACAGTCGACCAGGATGCAGCGGTCGGGCGCACAGACGCCAGTCAGCACCTCGGCCAGGGCAAGCGGTTCTTCGATGAGGCGCCAGTCGGCGCGTCGGCGGTGTTGATGTGCGGCGATGCGCCGGGCCATCTCGGCATCGCCCGCCTGCGCGGTCGCCACATAGACGACCGGAAGGTGCGTTTCAAGCGCGAGGCGCTCGGCAAGTCGGCTCTTCCCGGAGCGCACACCGCCGAGGATGAGGGTCCGCAGGCCCCCCGAACCTGGGTTGGACCGGTGATTCGGACTCAGAGCTCGACCCCTTTTTGCGCCATGATGCCGGCGTCGAAGGCATGCTTGATCGGGCGCATCTCGGTCACCGTGTCGGCGATCTCGATCAACTCGTCCGGCGCCGCCCGACCGGTCACCACGGCATGCTGGTGAATCGGCCGGTTCTGCAAGGTATCAAGCACCACATCGAGCGGGACCAGGCGAAGCTTTAGGGCGATGTTGAGCTCGTCCATCACCACCATGTCAAAGGCGGGGTCCGCGAGGAAGGTGGCGGCCTTATTCCAGGCCGCCATGGCCGCCCGACGGTCGAGCGCGGCGTCCTGCGTCTCCCAGGTGAAGCCCTCTCCCATCACGTGATACTCAAGCTCCGGGAAGCGTCTGAAGAATGCCTCCTCGCCGGTCGCAAAACTACCCTTGATGAACTGGACCACGGCGACCTTCATGCCGTGGCCCATTGCGCGTGCCACCATCCCGAAGGCCGAGGAGCTTTTGCCCTTGCCGTTGCCGGTGTTGACGACCAGGACACCGCAGTCCTGGTCGGCCCGCGCGATGCGGGCATCGACAATCTCCTTTTGGCGCTGCATGCGCCGGCGATGGCGCTCCTGTGCCTCCGCGTCGGTCATTGCGGGCGTGCCCGCACGGAGCGATCACTCTGCAGGGCACGCGCCAAGGTGATATGGACGAGCGCGACCAGCCCAACATAGAGCATCAGGTGCAGCAGGGTTGCGGGCATGTAAGTGATAAAGCGGCCCATCAGCTCGACGACACTCAGATCGGCGAAGCGACCGGAGAAGACATAGAAACCGCCGCTCGCAAAGACCTCGGCGAGGACGCCGCCCGCGAGCAGCACACCGAAGAGCAGCGGCAGGCCCTTCTTCGAGAACTCGAGCCGACCGGCCGACCAGCGACCCAGACCCCACACAGCACCGTAGGCCGGTACCAGCATCAAGTAGGCCGGGGTCATGCAGTAGCTGCTGACACCGCCCCACCCGATCGCGGTCAGGTCGATCAGGGTCGCCAGACCGAACAGGGCGGGAAAACCCCAGATCGAGCGCAGATAGAGGCCGGCCAGAAAGAAGACCGCGAGCGACGCGTCGGGCAGGTGATGCGCAAGAGGCGCGAACTGTTGGCCGCGGGTCGCCGCCATCAGGGCGGCAAGCGTGAGGCCGATCAGGATACGGACACGTGAATCAGCGATAGGGGTCATCTCGTCTGGATCTCCTGGTCAAATCGCCGGGGCGACAGGTTATCGTTTTAGTCATCGACTCGACTATTGTAGGTGGTCGAGTCGGGTGCCGAAAGCGGCTGAGGGAAATCAGCCTGAGCTGTTTCTCACCAGCCGCCAGCTATCGGCCTCCAGCTATTAGCCATCAGCCTCCAGCAATCCGCCTTCATCCTAAGGCTCATATCTTAACGTCAGGTAAAATGCCCTTCCTGGCTGGTTGAACAGATAGGCCGTTTCGTAGTCTTCGTCGAGCGCGTTCTCCAGGCGTCCCTGTACGCGTAGCGCGGGGGTGAAGGCATACTCCGCGCGCAGGCCCAGAAGGGTGTAGCCGTCCAGCTGCTGCCGGTTGGCAAGGTCGTCGTAGCTCCTGCCGGCGACATACAGGCTCAGGCCGGCGGACCATCGCTCGAACTGGCGATCCAGATCGAACTGGAACATCTGCTCCGGGCGACGCGGCAACAGGTTCCCTTGATTCGGACCGTCCGAGCGATTTTCCGGGTCCAGCAAGGTCAGGCTGGCGGTGAGGTCCCACCCCATAAGCTCGAGGATGCCGGATGCCTCGAGTCCGCGGATGCGTGCGGAGGCAATATTGGCCGCCGCAAAGGTGACCGCATCGAAGGCGATGAGGTCGTCGATGTCGGTCTGATACAGACTCAACTCCCAGCGCCCCAGCGGCAGCTCACCGAGCACGCCGAACTCGACGCTCGCCGATTCCTCCGGATCCAAGTCCGGATTGCCGAAACCAGGATAGTACAGATCGTTGAAGGTCGGCGCTTTGAATGCCGTCCCGTAGGACAGCGACACGCGAATGCCTTGATCGAAGAGATAACCCCAGGCCAGGTTGCCGGTCGTCTGGCCACCGAACTGCTGGTAGTCGTCGTACCTGAGGCTGGCGGCGATCTCGTTCGCACCGATTGACCCGAGATATTGCCCGTAGACACCCGTGTTGCTGCGAGAGTCGTCGATGTAGTCCACGGTGCCCGAGATGCGGTCGACCTGGTAGTCCAGGCCCAGCGTAAAGAGCTGGTCCGGAATCAAGGCGAGATCGTTCTGGATACCGAAGCTGTCGCGCTCGGTCTCGAAGCTGTCGACAAACTGCTCCGGGACGAAGGCATCCTCGTAGAAGGCCCGGTATTTATCCCAACTGCGCCCGGCCGACAGGGTGAGTGTCCAGGGCTCCAGTGGACGCAGGGTGCCTTCGACGCCGAGCACCTGCTGCTCGGCGCGCGAGAGGTTGCCCGAGAAGAAGGAGCCGTCGAAATCGGTGCGGTTATCCGAGCTCAGCAGGCTGAAATCGATCTTGGCCTTGTCGCTGAATTCGTAGCCCGCCCGCGCACTCACGCCCAGGTTGCGATAACCGTCGCGATCCGGCTCGTCCACCCCGCAGCCCGCGAAGGGGAAGGCGCGCCCGGCGCAGGCGTTGATCCCGTCGGTGCTCTCGTAGTTGCCACCGACATCAAACCAGCCGCGCTCGCCACCGCCCGACACACCGCCCGATAGGCTGGCAGTATTGAAGGTTCCCGCACCGGCGCTCAGACGCGGGCGCAGCTCGCCGCCGCCGCGACGGGTGAAGATCTGAATCACCCCGCCGATCGCCTCGGAGCCGTAAAGGCTCGAGCGCGGCCCGCGTACGACCTCGATACGATCGATTTGCGCGATCGGCAGATCTTGCAGGGGCGCGTTGCCGAGCGTCGCCGAACCGACTTTCACGCCATCGATCAGGACCAGCACATGACCGGCATTGGTCCCGCGCAGAAAGATCGAGGAAGGCTGACCGGCTCCACCGCTTCCGGAGACGGAAACGCCCGGCAGGCCACGCAGTGCATCCGGAACCGAGCGAAATTGACGGCGCTCGATCTCGGCGCGATCAATGACACTCACGGAGGCGAGGGTCTGATCTTCGGTCTCGGGCGTGCGTGTCGCCGTCACCACCAGAGGATCAAGGGTGACAGCGCTCGTCTGCGCTTGAACCGGCAGACCAAGCGGTAGCGACAAAGCCGCTACCATGACAGGGAATCTCATCGACACACTCCAACAAAGGCCCGAGCGCACCCGCAGGGGCCGGCAGAAAAAGGGGTCGAGAGAAGAGGATCGGACGAGAGCGGAGCCACGGAAAGGGAACGGGGCCGGCATCCCGGCCGGTCGCCCCGCGCGACCCCGGTTCGAGGCTCCGCCCGAGTGTCTTGAATGCACCGGCGGCCGACATCAGGTCGACTTTCGGTCAGGCTCGAAACACCGCGCGACGGTCCCCGATCATCCGGCCGGTCTCCGGGCTCACGAGCGGGGTTGGACCCCGA
Source organism: Thiocapsa sp. (assembly GCA_041741175.1). GTDB lineage: Bacteria > Pseudomonadota > Gammaproteobacteria > Chromatiales > Chromatiaceae > Thiocapsa. Next base: position 4,536 of record JBGSKP010000036.1, read on the forward strand.
CGCGGCGCCTTCCCATGATGACTCACAGTGGCACGAAACCGCGTCTTGACTCGTCTACCGTTGCGGGGGCAGCGTCGGCATTGCGGAACCCGAGGGGTCCGCGCACCGACTTCCCGTTTAACCCTGAGGACGACCGCCCTCGGGGCACCGAAAGATCAGCGGCGCACAGTACGGGTTTGTCGATCGATGCGTCAATGCGTGCGTCGACATGCGATGCAGAACGCCTGACCTGGATCAAGGAACAGGCCGAAAGCGGTCCGGATCACCTTACAAACACCGTGCTGATGAGGTAGCTCGTATAGCCGATGTAGCAGGTCAGAAGGAACAGTCCCTCAAGCCGATTGATCCGGCCCGGTCCACGAAACCCGTAGCCGATGACGAACAGCGAAAGAGTCAGCAGACCCATCACCAGCACGTCACGCGAGATCACCTCCGGCGGGACGACCATCGGGTGGATCGCCCCGGCGATGCCGACCACCGCGAGCGTATTGAATAGATTGGAGCCAATCACGTTGCCTAGGGCGATATCGTGCTCGCCCTTGCGCGCCGCGATGATCGAGGAGGCCAGCTCGGGCAGCGAGGTTCCGATTGCGACGATGGTCAGACCGATGATCAGGTCGCTCACGCCCAGGGCATGGGCGATCTCGACCGCGCCCCAGACCAACAGCCGAGAGCTGATGATCAGGAAGATCAGCCCTATGGCCAGCCAGAGCAGGGCGCGACGCAGGGGCATCTCGGCAGCATCGAGCTCCTGCGCCATCTCTCCGGCAAAGGCATCCGAGCGCTGCCGCAGTCCTTGCCAAATGGTCCAGGTCATGAGTGCGGCGAATAGGCCCAGAAATGTCCAGGCATCGGCACGAGTCAGCGCGCCGTCCCAGATAATGAAAATGGCAAAGGCCGTGACCGCGGTGAGGATGGGCAACTCTTTGCGCAACACAGCGGAGTGGACCGCGATGGGGCTGATGATGGCAGTCAGACCCAGAATCAGCGCGATATTGGTGATGTTCGACCCATAGGCGTTGCCTAGCGCCAGACCGGGATTGCCTTGCCAGGCGGCGATCGCGGACACGACCATTTCGGGGGCCGAGGTCCCGAAGCCGACCACCACCATGCCGATCAGAAGCGGGGGCATTCCGAGATGTCGGGCGGTCACGGCCGCGCCCTCGACGAAGCGGTCGGCACTCCAGAGCAGCAATGCCAGACCAATCACGACGGATACGGATGCTAGAACCATAACGGGCGCGACGCCTCCTGGATGGGCAGATGGGGATTTGACAGGTAGCGCAGTCTACAGGGCCGGAGGGAGCGTGCGAAGGTTCGGGGATCAGGGTCGGCGGCAGCAGGGGGCCCGATCAGGGCACAGGTCCGCGGTTTGGCTAAACTGACGGCATGGACCTACTGTCTGCCGCCATCCTGCTGGCCATCATCATGGATCCGCTGGGGAACATCCCGGTGTTCCATTCGCTGCTCGGCCGTTATCCGCGGGGACGGCGTCTGCGGATCATCGGGCGGGAGCTGTTGATCGCCTACCTGGTTCTGCTGACCTTTCTGGCTGGCGGCGATCTGGTGCTGCGCTATTTGGGTTTGCAGCAGCCGGCGCTTGGGGTGGCGGGCGGTGTCGTGCTCTTCATCATCGCCCTGCGCATGGTGTTTCCCGAGCAGGAGGGTGTGGAGCGGCACGAGCTCGACGAGGAACCCTTTGTCGTGCCGCTGGCGGTGCCCATGATCGCCGGACCCTCGGCGCTGGCGGCGGTTCTGCTGCTGGTCAGCCGCGAGCCGGAACGCTTCTGGACCTGGGTCGGCGCCTTGACCGCGGCCTGGTGTGTCAGCGCGGCCATTCTGCTGGCCTCGGGCCTGCTGATGGAGAAGCTCGGCCGCCGCACGCTGCGCGCCTTGGTCCGTCTCACGGGGATGCTGCTGATGATGATGGCGGTCCAGATGCTGATGGACGGCATCGCGGTCTATGTCCTGGAGCTGACGGCAAACCAGCCTTAGCCGAACAGCATCGTCTGCACACCAATAATCCGTGTCATGGCTGTGCGCCACTGCTGTGTGCGCATCGGATTCGTCGTGATCGAAGGCTCAAGCGGTACGCTTCAAAATCCCCTCCGCCGCCATCGTCCCGTTGACCGCCGCACCTACGATGCCGCGCGATTTGCCTGCGCCGTCGCCGGCGACGAATAGACCGGGAACCTCGGTCTCCAGATCCTGGCTGGTCGGGTAGCGCACGTCGTAGAACTTGATCTCGGGGACATAGATGGTCGTCGAGGGATGGGCGACACCGGGGATGACGCGGGCGAGCAATTCCAGACTCTCCTGCAGGTTGCGGACGATCCGCCCCGGATAGGCGAAGGAAATATCGCCGGGCGTCACGCCGGGGCCGGGCGGTAGCGTCGGGATCAGCTTGTCGAAGCCCAGCTCCGCGGAAAAAAAGGTCTGTGCCTTGGAGCGTCGCCCGGCCATCAGATCGCCCCAGCGCTGCATGATGAGACTGTTGCCGCCGCCCCAGAAGTTGGCGAAACGCGCGACCTGATGTCCCATCTCGCTGGTGTCCTGCAAGGGCTCGGTCATCCCGACTGTGTTGAGGATCGCAAAGTTAGTGTTGGCGGTTTTCGATGCCTTGAGTGCATCCCCGTTGACCAGTCGGAAGTCGCGATGCGCTTCGATCCGGACATGGCCGCCCGGGTTGGTGCAGAAGGTGCGCGTGCGATCCTGATGCGTCGGGGTGCAGAAGATGAACTTGGGGTCATAGAGAACGTCGGTAATCTCCTCGTAGACAGCCGAGGCAATCTCGACCCGGCAGCCGATGTCGATTGCGCCATGTCCGGTGTGTACCCCGAGCGCCCGTGCCTTCTCGCGAAACCAGGAGGCGCCCTCGCGACCCGGCGAGCAAACCAGATTCGCCGCACGAAAGTCGCCACGGCTGGTCTGGATCAGGAATCCGCCATCGTCCCCATGTTGAATCCCGGTCACTTCGGTCTCCAGCAGCAGCGTGCCGCCGCGTCGCGCGACCGTGTCGGCCATCGCCTTGGTGACCCGGTGTGCAAAGTCGGTTCCCATGTGACGCTGCACGACCGGGACCAGTTGGATGTCCCACTGCCCCTTTGGCGTCGGCCGCCTGACCCAGGAGACACGGTCCAGCCACCATTGGATGCGCGCCTGGTCCAGACCGTGCAGTGTCGGATCGGCGCCATGATCCAGGAAGACCCGATCCACCTCCTCGATCCGCCGGGTCGCCTCCTCCTCCGACAGGCCAAGCTCCGCCAGGTCGAGCCCGATATGAGGCGAGAGATTGAGCTTACCGTCGGTGTAGCCACCCGCACCGCCCGGATGCGACCGGCGGTCGAGCACTAACACATTCAGCTTGCCCGCAAGTCGCATCGCGGCGAACAGACCGGCCGGTCCGGCCCCGATGATGACGACGTCGGCATGTTTGGCTGGCATGGGTATGTCCTGGTTGACTCAATCCAGATTCAGCTCCACCGAGGGCAGGTGAAACAGCGTCCGTTTGACCTCGTCGAAATAGTCCGGGAGGTAGCGGTCCCAGAGGCGCACAGGGAGCCGATCCAGACGCACATCGGGGGCCGCGGGGACAGTAAACATCAGCTCGAGGAGAAACTCCACGTTCTGAGCAAGCTGCCCCGCGTGCTCGCGACGATGCCGCTGGCGAATAATCCGGTCCTCGTGCATGCAGCGACCGATCTCGCTCTCCAGCGTCTCGGCATAATCCGCACAGATGATCTCCACCCGTACATGGCTCTCGCCGCCAAGCACAAAGGTCTCGAACCAGCGCTGAACCTCGGGCGCCTGCACACCATGATCACGAAAGACCCGCAAGACTTTGGCCGGGAGCGGCTCGGTAAGCAGGCGCGTCCGATCCGGCGCGTAGTCGACGAGCAGGTTGACCGCCCGATAATCACCCGTATGCGGCTCACGCTCGACCAGTTGGCACCCCAGGTCCTGCAGGATCCCGAGCAGGCGCGCCTCCTCGTGCGTGTCGATCAGGACTTTGATGCCGGCGACATCGTTGATGGCGATGGCGTCGGGCAGGCCGTCCGATCCATTTTCACGTAAACGTCTCAGCAGCGCCTGCTCGCGATGCTCAAGCTCCGACAGCGCGTCCCGCGGCAGCTCGGTGCACACAGCGGACATCGTGCCGGTGAATGCAACATCCGGGTCGACCCGAGGCCGGGCCTCCTGTCGCGCCTGCTCCAGAATCGCTTGATCGAGCCAATCCACGACCTTGCGTGCCGACTTCTCTGCAAGCCGTCGGATGCGTTTGATCCGGTTGGACCCGACATACACCCGGCGCCCGTTTAGCTCGGCGAAGTAAAGCATGCCGCGAAACGGCGTCTCGCGATAATACAGACCGGGGTCGGCGCGATAGGCGGCAATCAAGCAGCCCGCGCGCTCGGAACCAGTCGTCAAGTGGGCCGGCAAATGCGCGATGAGCTGGTCCTTGATATCCCCCTTGGTCAGGGACACACGGCTTGAGAGTTCACAGCCGTGAAATGCACCGAGAAGACGCGCGGTGAGCATCGGCAAATACCGCGCCACATACACCGAGTTGAAATGGACCAAACGCATCAGATCCATCCTGTCCGAGGGTGCAAGCCGATCGAACATCCAGCGCCCGATCAGATCGCGAAACGCCTCGCGGTGGATGAAACTGGTGATGTTGATCATCGTGACCCGCTGAGCGGATTTCCCACCGATCTTGTGCAGTCAACAGGATTCGACATGCGATCGCGGTTTAAGCGAACTCGCGCAAGCGCACCGGCTGGCGCCGATCACCCCAGGTGCCCGGCGTCGGCTCGAAGACACCGGCGCAGGGCGTCCCGCAGCGATTGCAATGACCCTCAGCGGTCAGATTCCAGTCCGACATCCGATACCAATCACGACCAATGAGCATCTGCCCGCAGCCGTGACAGTAGGTGCTCTCGCCGGACTTGTCGTGGACATTTCCGGTGTAGGCATAACGCACGCCGTTCTTGATCGCGATTGCGCGTGCCCGCGTCAGCGTCGAGATCGGCGTGCTGGGATAATCAAGCATTTTGTAATCGGGATGGAAGGCGGTGAAATGCATCGGGACATCGGGTCCCAGGTGCTCCACCACCCACTGGGTCATGGATTCCAGCTCGGCATCCGAGTCGTTCTCACCCGGAATGAGCAGCGTTGTCAGCTCCACCCAGACCTTGGTCTCGTGCGCGAGATACTCCAGGGTCTCCAGCACCGGCTGTAACCGGGCGCTGCACAGCTTATGGTAGAAGTCCTCCGTGAAGCCTTTGAGGTCGACGTTGGCGGCATCCATCCACTCGAAGAATTCAATCCGCGGCTCCGGACAGATATAGCCCGCGGTCACCGCGACCGACTTGATGCCGCGCGCACGGCACGCCCTGGCCACGTCGATGGCGTATTCGTGAAAGATCACCGGGTCGTTGTAGGTGTAGGCCACGCTGCGACAGCCCAGCGCCTCGGCCGCCCGTGCAATCGTCTCTGGCTCGGCCTGATCGGCCAGGATGTCCATCTCGCGAGACTTGCTCATGTCCCAGTTCTGGCAGAACTTGCAGGTCAGGTTGCAGCCGGCGGTGCCGAACGAGAGCACAGGCGTTCCGGGCAGAAAGTGATTCAGCGGCTTCTTCTCGATCGGATCGATGCAGAATCCGGACGACCGCCCGTAGGTCGTCAGCACGATCTTGCCATTCTCGCAGGCGCGGACAAAACACAGGCCGCGCTGACCCTCCTTGATCCGGCAGAAACGCGGGCAGAGATCGCACTGGACGCGCCCATCCTCCAGTGCGTGCCAGTAGCGCGTCGGGAAGCCTTTGTTCGTGGGCACGGGATTCCTCGCCCCAGCGTTCATCGATCCAACATTCGTTGACCCGGCGTTCATCGTCACCTCCTGCCCGGCCCTCACCGAGCCTTGATCACAACCCACTCCGCGGTCCGGTGCCGATTGATGCGGCCCCCGGTTAATTGAGTGTGGAAGACTCCGGGTTAATTGCAACCCGGCGGGTTCGATGCCGTACCACAGCCTCGATCACCGCGAGCCGCTAAAAGGCTTGATCGGTCCAGAGGACCTTCAGGCGACGGAGCGTCCTGCACGCCGCTCCGCGAGACGCTCGCGAAGGGTCGCGGTATCCATGACCCGTCCGGCATCGGCGCAGACTGATCCCGATCCACCATGCGACGTTGCCTGCCATCGCCATGAATCGAAGCCAGTGGTTGCTGCTGCCCCACGGGGCTCACCACGCGAGCCCAGGGCAACGCCCTGGGATCACGATCCCCATCTCAAGCCCTGAAGGAGCGGCCCAACGCCTTGATGTGTCGATCGACCTTAAGAAGCGTGGATCAAAGGCACGACCGTAGGAACACGAACAAACAGTGAGGCCGGATGCGGGCGATGAGCGTGCTCGGGACCGCGAAATCCAACCGTCACCGAAAGACGCATCAAGTCGAGCTTGACGGCACGGGCCGACAGTCTTGGCACCTTACCCGGGGAGATCTCGGGCCTGAGAGCGTTCGAGAGGTCAGCAGAGGCCGTCGTAGCGAGGAAGCCCGGTAACGCGGGTGAAGCGAAGGGCCGAAGGACCACGAAACAGCGTGATCCAACAGACGCGGCGTGACCCGCGAAGTCGTCCGAAGCCTCGGGGGTTGCAACTGCGGCAGCCACCCTGAAGGACGTGGGAGCCGAGCGGTGTCGATCACCGGGACAGCAGCACGGGGGCGGCAAGGGGAGCGCCACGGAGAGCGGAATCATGACAGTGCTGAATGAGCGTTGGATGGAGGTCATGCTCACGGAGGAGAATCTCCAGGCCGCCTACCGACAGGTGAAAGCCAACGGCGGTGCGCCCAGGGTGGACGGGAAGACCTGGATAGTCGATATTGATTTGAAAGCGTTTTTTGATCCTGTCAACCAGGACCGCCTCGTGCACCAGTTGCGCGAGCAAATTGGCGACCCGCGGGTGCTGAGCCTGATCGGGCGCTATTTGCGGACGGGTATGCTGCGTCATGGTGAGGTCGAAGCACGCCGCAAGGTGGGCCACTTACGCTGAGTCCGTTGCTGGCGAATCTCTACCTGACCCCGCTGGACCCCGCTGGACCGCGCAGGGTCGGCGGAAAGCGGAACCGGATGACCGTCAATCAACGTCCGGCTACGGGTGCCGAACGATCGGAAGAACCTGATCACTGCCCAGTTCGACAACGAGCCGTCCTCGCCACGTGCCCTGGCTGGGTTGACTCGCATTAACCATAGGCTACCTTTGAACTAGGCTACAAGAACCACCATGAGATGGCGTATCTCATCTGGAACAGGTTGGGCGTCAGGAATTCGCGAGCATGACGCTTTCCATGTGACATTGGTGCCATATCTATCCGGAGGTAACCACTTTGATCGATGCGAACGAAGTCGTGAAGGAAATGTGCGCGAAGTATCAAGCTGCCGTCAGTGCCAACGACTCGGCAGCTTATCGAAAGCTATTCGCCACCGACGCAATTCGGATACCGCCGGGATCGGAACCCGAGTGTGGTCCGGATGAGATCGCGGCGAGCGAACAAAGGGACTATGACGTCGCGCAATGGAGAATTCGGTCCAAACCCATCGATGCTCTTCGCATCGACGATAACTGGATCTATGGAATTGCTCATGTGGACGTCACCACTACCGCTCATTCGGAGGGGACGACCAAGTCATTCGAAGCGACAAAGACGTGGCTCCTCCACCGGGAGCCCGCAGGAGAATGGTTGATCAAGCGGCAGATGTGGAACCTCAAGTAAGTGAAGTGTGGCTTGGAGTTCCGCCCGACAACGACATCTTCCAGCCGGGCAGCGGCCGCCGCCGATACGTCGGCTGAGATGATGCGCGTCTGCCAGAACCGACGTCAGGAAAGGGGGCTAACCATGACATCGCTTGAGTACCGCCAGGGGACCGAGACCGCCGCGGAGATCTTCGACCGGCTCTTTTTGCCCGCCATGGCGGGTCCATGGGCGGTTCGCGTCGCAGACGCGGCGCGACTAAAGCCAGGAGATCGCGTACTTGATGTCGCTTGCGGTACGGGCGCTATCGCCTGGGAGGCCACCCGACGCATCGAGCCTGGTGGCTCGGTGGTTGGACTCGACCAGAGCCAGGAGATGCTGGCGGTCGCCCGACGGAAGATGCCGAACCTCGATTGGAGGGCGGGGAGTGCGGAGGCGCTGCCCTTCGAGGATAACGCGTTCGACGCAGTGCTATGCCAGTTCGGGGTCATGTTCTTTGAAGACCGAGTCCAGGCATTGCGGGAGATGCGGCGTGTCGTGCGGCCGGGCGGCCGCATCGTCGTTGCCGTTTGGGACGGACTCGAGCGCACGCCGGGTTATGCGACGCTTACGAACCTCGTGGAGCGGCACCTAGGACCGGAATTTGGCAAGCCGGTGCGCGATTCATTCGCCTTGGGCGACATCGACCTGGTCCGGTCGCTCTTCGAGTCGGCAGGAATCTCTGCCATTGATGTGGCTGCGCGGGCGGGTGTCGCTCGCTTCCCTTCGCTCCAAGCGTGGATAGACGCCGAAGTCAAGGGTTGGGTCGGCGGTGATTTCGGCGAAGAGGCTTACGCCGAGTTCCTCACCGAGGCAAAAAAGGTGCTGTCACCTTATGAACGTCCGGATGGCACCGTCGAGTTCGATCTTCCCGCGGTTGTAGCAACGGGCAGCAAAGAGGGAAAACCGGGGTCTTGATTCTCGCGAAAGCCAGAGTCAAGCCCTGACCCGCGGACTTTCACCCCCTTCGCGATCATCGTCGCCTTGGCCGCCTCCTCCGCCTTCATGACCCCGATCGCCCCGCCCAACGCGGTCCAGAGGACCTTCATGCAACGGAGCGCATTGCACGCCGCCCCGCGAGACGCTCGCGAAGGGTCGCGGTCTCCATGACCCGCCCGGCATCGGCGTCTCCGGCGTCGGCCAGCAGGAATTCGAGAAACCGATGCCGATCACACATGCGATCGTTTTCGGCCGGCGACAGGACGACGCCCGCGATCCAACCGTTCTGCGTGATGACGAGTGGACCGGCACCGTCGACAAATCGCTTCGGGTGAGGCGATATCTGAGTCTTGCGCTCGCCGACAGGCACGATGCTTTCGGATACCGAGATTGATTGCATGGTCTTTGTTCCGTCTTGAATGACGACCTGAATTTAGGCCGGAATCTCCTCTCTGTCCAAAGTGGTCCTCATTAAACCGCGCCCGGTGCGGTATGCGTCATTTGTTGGAGTGGTTTGGCCGCGCCAGTTCCGACGACTGCCGGAGTTGGCCCGGTTTAGATCAACCCTCGATCGCCACGGCCTCCTTACGCCGGTGGGCCACCAACGCCGCAACGGCGCAGGAGGCGAGGCGGCTCTGGACCGAGTCGGCGCGGCTGGTGAGCGTGATGGGCACGCGTGCGCCCAGGACGATGCCCGCGGAGTCGGCGTTCATCAG
>JBGSKP010000037.1:0-3623 GCA_041741175.1 Thiocapsa sp.
GATGTGGCGGCGATCGATCACCGGCGGCTGTTCCATCCCACCCCAACCGAGCGCGCCGCCGAGGCGCGCGGTCGTATCTACATCTACGACGGTTTGCGCGATGTCGATGTCCAGCGGGCACTCGATGAGGAGTTCGATCGCGTCGAGAGCATGATGTTTATCCGGACTCGCAAAACCGAACCTGACGGGGAGTTGCGCCGCGACCCCAAGACCGGAGAGGTCGAGGTCGAAGATGACGACTGCTGACGCGCGCGATCGATTCAGATCGACGCGCCGGACATCGCCGAGAACGGCGAGGTAGTGCCGGTCGAGGTGAGCATCACGTTGCCAGCCGCCACGACGTTGACGCGGCTCAGTGACGGCAATCCGTTTCCGCTGCTCGCACGGGCGCGCTTGACCGGGGCGATCGATCCGTGGGTTGCAACACGCGTGAAACTTGGTCAGAGCGCGCGGTTGATCGCGGTGGTTGAGGCCGAAGGCGGGCTCTACCGTGCAAGCCGCCCGGTCAAAGTCACCGCCGGCGGATGCGGGGGCTGAGATGACAGGTGCTGACCCGCTGCGGGCAATGTCGATCGCCATCTGCTGAGTACCAAGACGACACCGGAGTAGATTTCGATGACTAACGCAACTCAAGTGGCGCCATCCGGCGCCGACGGCAAGATCAGGGCCAAACCCGATGCCGGCGGTATTGCTGTGCGCGTGCTGTTGCGCCATCCGATGGAGACCGGGATGCGCAAGCACCCTTCGACCGGCGAGCCGATCCCGCGGCGGTTTATCCGCGAGGTGATCTGCGAGCACAACGATGAGCCCGTCTTGAGTTGGAACTGGGGGTGGGGCGTGTCCGCCAACCCCTATCTGTCATTTCGAATCCGCAGCGGTGCATCTGGCGACCGCATTCGGATTCGCCGGGTCGAGGACAACGGTCGGATCGGTTCACTCGCGACCAGCGTTAGCTGACAGGGCGCGCCCGAGCGACCCACCGACTTGACCCAATCCACGTCGCAACGCAATCCGGAGACAATCGCCATGAAACGTTCCCTCGTTGCCGCCTGCATCCTGGCCTTTGACGCATCGGGAATCAGCCTTGCGGCGGACGACATCACGCCGGCGGAACAGCCCGAGCCGGGTCAGGTTCTGTTCGAGACACACGGCTGTAGCAACTGTCACGGACCAGACGGCGTGCATCCGGAGGCGAAGTATGTCCCGATCTTGCGTGGCAAGTCCGCAGACTATCTTCTCAAACCAATATCCCGTAAATGACGGCCGGCAACTTTGACGAATGGGACGAAGCCGAACAGACCTTCAAGCTCAGGCCGAACAGCGAGTTCACGGCTCGGGTCAGCGACTTAGTGCAGGTGCGCGGGCTCGACCAGGATGCCCCCATCTATCTGATCTGCCGCTCCGGCAGCCGCAGTGCAAAAGCGGCGAACATTCTGGACCTGGCGGGCTATCGCAAGGTCTACACCATCACCGACGGCTACGAGGGCGCCAAGGCCAAGTACGGACTTCGCAAGGGTGAACGCGTGGTTAATGGCTGGAAGAACGCCGGCTTGCCATGGTCTTACCGGTTGAATAAGACGGCGATGTATTGGGACCTATGAACGGGTGCGGCATCAAAATGATGTAATTTGGGAGCATCTGACGCCGCTGAACCGCAATCAGATCCAGACCTAACATCGCATACCGCGTTGGGCGCGGTTAAAGACCGCTCCGAGCCGGCCATTTGGCGCTTGGCGGTAGTCGCTTCCAGTCGAAATATCGACGTCTAGCCGTCCGGCAGATCCCCTTTATCCGCTTTTCCCGGTTCCTCGTCCAAGGTCCTGATCCGATCGATGATGTCCACCAGCTTCCGACCCTTTTCGGTGAGTCTGTATTCCGTCCGCGGCGGTGACTCGGCGAAGATCTGCTTCGACAGCAACTCGTATTGGGTCAGCTTGCGCAGTCGTTCTGAAAGGACCTTGGTGGAGATTCCGTTGATATGGCGTTCCAAGGCTCCGGGCCGCGCGATGCCAGCGCCGACGGCTTGCAGAACCGAGACCGACCACTTGCAGCCGACCACGTCTTCGAGCTTCTTGTAGGTCGATCGAAGCGGCGGCGATGGTTTTTTTATCGTCTTCTGCATCAGTAAATTACACCAAAAAGTGCACCACTCACCGAAAAGTGCCTGCTGTTCGATCGAGCCTGATGCTCCCAACATCAATATCAGGCTTCTGCGGCACGCCGAGGCCATCCATCCAAATGGAGACCACAATGAAGAGCAAAGCGATCTTTTATCATGCCGGTTGCCCTGTCTGCATCGCGGCCGAGCAAAATCTCGCCAGTGCCATCGACCCCGCGAGGTATGCGGTCGAGGTCGTCCATCTCGGCAACGATCGTTCGCGCCTGGAGGAGGCGGAGGGATTTGGAGTCAAATCGGTGCCGGCCCTGGTCTTGGACGGGGCCGCATTTCATATCAATTTCGGAGCCGGTATCGACGCGCTGAGATGATCCTTGCTCCCGATCTCGTGTCCGGCGGGCACGGAGACGCCGGCAACCCCGGCACCGGCAATGCCGTCGCCGGGGATCCGGCTCGCACCGCGTCAGTCCGGCCCCGTCGCCACCGGTCGCTCGGGAGAGCGGATCCATTCACTCCAAGACCCCGCATAGAGTCGCGAGCCATGCAGCCCGGCGAGTTCCATCGCCAAGAGATTGGGGCAGGCATTCACGCCGGAGCCGCAGCTGTGGACGATGGATGACGGGGGCGCTTGGCCGATCGATCGGGTGAGGCGTTCGCGCAGACGCTCCGCGGAGAGAAACCGCCCGTCCGCATCCAGGCTGTCCGTCAGCGGCAGATTGATTGCGCCGGGGATGTGGCCCGCCACCGGATCGATGGGCTCTTGGTTACCCCGAAAGCGCTCGGGAGCGCGTGTGTCGATCAGGGTCAGCCGGCCCGCAGTCGGACTGGCGGCTAGCTCGGCGGCGAGCGCATCGGTGGTGATCCATCGGGTGTCGTCGGGCCTTGCGGTCAGCTCCCCTTTCTCGTGACTAGGGACCTCGCGCGTCAGCGCACCACCTGCGGCGATCCAGGCTTGAAGCCCTCCGTCGAGCAGGGCGACCCGATCGTGCCCGATCCAGCACAGCAGCCACCAGAGCCTGACCGCGAATCCGCCGCCCACATCGAAGGTCCGCGCGCGCCGCCCTGAGCGAGGTACGAAGACCCGCCGCGCAACAGGCGGGAGCGGTCGCTGCCCGGTCGGTTCTTGCCTGGGTCCTGGTACGCGTTGCGGCACCACTCCCAGAACTCCTCGACCTCCTCGACCTCCTCGTGCAGCGTACTCTGATTGCCCTTGAGACCGAGGACGTCATCGCCGCCTTGGTCGATGATGTGTTCGGCGATCTTGGTCTGGCAGCCCATCGCATCGATGGTCACGATACAGCCCTTGAGTTCGAGCAGTTCCAGCAGCTTGGGAATGGCCGTGATCGCGTTGGATGTCTCCTCGGTGGCCTCTTGTCCCAGCACCAGACGGTTGCGGCAGCCCCAAGCGCTGACCCTATGCAGCGCCTGCTTTCTGCGGCGCCGATCGCGCGAACCGCGCGCGGTCTTGCCGTCGACCGCGACGGCCTCCCCGCCGGTGGCTTCGGCC
>JBGSKP010000038.1:0-3303 GCA_041741175.1 Thiocapsa sp.
GGTCCTGGCCCGCCCCAGGCCGGCTGGCGACCGGCGACGCCCCAAGGTCCCGAACCTCGGCGCGCCACCGCCGCGCCCCTCGCCAAGGAAGATTGGCGGCAACTTATCGACTCACGCTCCGGGAGCCCTGAGAGTCGCGCCTGGGGGGTGCCCCTCAGGTCCCCGCCCTCATGGGCGGCAGATCTGTCCACAGCGGTCGCTCGCGCGCCATGTGTCTGCGACTGGTGTAGGTCGTGAACGGACCCTTCCGCCGCCTCTCGGCCGGTGCCGCAGTGCGGAAAGATCGGGGGAAGGCAGGTGGGCGAATCTTAGAAATCTGTGACGAGATCATGTTGGAAACAACACCGGCACCGTCGGCGAGACAGCCGTGCTCGATGAACGGCAAGGGAACCACGACCTCGCGTCAAATGCCAGCGAAAAGAAACCTACACCCGGCAACAGCCGCGACGACCGCAACCAGGTCAGCCGTCAGCGCTGCCGCCAGGGTGTGGCGAATCCGCCGGATCCGCACCGCGCCGAAATAGACCGCCAGCACATAGAAGGTGGTTTCGGTCGAGCCCTGGATCGTGGAGACCAGATAGCCGACATAGCTGTCCGGGCCGATGGCGGGGTCGTTGATGATGGAGGCCATGACGCCGTAGGCGCCGGAGCCCGACAACGGGCGCAGCAGGGCCATCGGCAGGGCCTCGGCAGGCAGGCCGACGCGCGAGGTGAAGCCGCCGAGCAGGTTGACCAGCACGTCCAGCGCACCGCTGGCGCGGAACATGGCGACCGCGACCAGGATGGCGACCAGATAGGGAATGATCCGCAGCGCGACCTGAAAGCCCTCTTGCGCCCCTTCCACGAAGACCTCGTAGACACGCACGCCGCGCAGCATGCCGAACAGCAGAAATCCCAGCATCAGAGACGGGATGATCCAGGGCGAGACGCGGTCGCCCCAGAGGATCGCGGCCGGGATGAGCGCGACTACGCCGCCCAAAGCCAGGATCGAGACCCAGATGGGATAGGCACCGGAGTCTGCGGGTAGATCGGCGGGCGGATCGGTGTCGGGCGGGGTGTTCTCGGCCGCACTGGTTTCCGGAATCGGACCGGTTGGCTCGGGCGGTCCGACGGGCGCGAAGCGCTGATAGAGCCGCGCCGCCAGGATGGCAGCGGCGGTCGAGCAGAGTGTCGCGAAGAGTGTCGTCGGCAGGATCCCGGCCGGATCGCTCGACCCCGCGGCGGCACGCAGCGCGATCACGCCGGTCGGCAGCAGGGTGACGCTCGAGGTGTTGATGGCAAGGAAGAGCGCCATCGAGTTGGTCGCCGCGCCGGGTCGCGGATTGAGCTTATCGAGTTCCTGCATCGCGCGGATGCCGAAGGGTGTCGCGGCGTTGCCGAGCCCGAGCGCGTTCGCCGACATGTTCAGGATCATAGCCCCCATCGCCGGATGGTCGGGAGGCACCTCCGGAAAGAGGCGCGTCATCAGCGGGCGGATCAGACGCGCGATGACGACGAGCATCCCGCCGGACTCCGCGACCTTCATCAGTCCGAGAAACAACGTCATCACCCCGACCAGGCCGATCGCCAACTCCACCGCACCGCTTGCCGCCGCGAGCATCTCGCTCGACAGCACCGCCATGGGCGTCTGTGCGCCTTCCATCACGGGTAGGATCAGCTCACGCCAGGCGGTGGCGAGGAAGCCGATGAGGACAATGCCGAAGAAGATCCCGTTCATGTAAACCGCGTCATGTGCGACATGCGTTGGTTTGGGGTTGGGATTGATGTCGCCGCATCCTGAAGCCTCTGTAGATGACGCGGTTTAGAAATTTTGAATTCTTTATCTCCGAAACGCGTCGCGCAGAGGTCGCGAGTTGAGCCGCGCTCAAGCCCAGCTCGACGCGACCTGACTTCTACGAAACGCGTTTCGGATGGTACCTCGCAGAGGGTGACGGGCCTTGTCGAAATTGCCGGAGTCGGCGGTCTGTTCGAACGCGGAAGGAGAGGTCGAGTCGTCAAAATCCCAATATTTTACATTGTGAAATCAAATATCGGCAGGTGTTCTCCGAGTGGGTTTATTTCAAATATATGATTTTAATATCATATTTCTCATGCGCGAGAATTATTTCGTATCGTGAAACAGATTACCCATTGCGGAATCTCTTTCTCGTTTCTAGTTTGCATCCAACGCCGCGGCGCACGTGATCCCGGCTGACGCGAGAACCGACCAGAAACGACGAAAAACGAGGAGAGACACCATGACCGCATCCGCCATCACCCCGGCCCAGACGACGACACCCGACTTCTGCAACGGCGTGCTGCACTTCGCCAATCTGCCGCCCGGCTTCGAGCGCCTCGGCACACGACCGGCGATCCCCGAGGGTGCCCATCGGATCGAGGAGATCGACGACGCGGCGGTGTTCCAGACGCGGCTGATGGCCGATGCACTGCGCTATACCACGCTTCAGCTCTGTGCCTCTAAAGAGTCCGGACATCCGGGAGGCTTCGCCAGCTCGGCCGATGCCTATGCGGCGCTGGTGATGCTCGGGCACACCAACATCCTGACCGAGGTCGGTCACCACGCGCCGGGGTTCTACAGCGCCATGTTCCTGGATGGATCTCTTGAAGCCATGGGCATCAGCGACATGCATCAACTCCAGACGCGGTTCCGCGAGCGCGACGGGCTGCTCGGTCACCTCTCGGGGGCCATTCCGGGTCTGCTCGCCCCGGCCGGTCCGCTCGGCCAGGGCCAGCACTTCGCGATGGCCGCGGCCTATCTGCATCGCCAGACGCTCTTTCCCGTGACCATCGGCGACGGCGGCTTGGGCGAGCCCTACATCCTCTCGGCCTTCAAGCACTTCCATACCGCTTACCCGGAGGTGACCAACTTCCTGCCGGTGCTGGTCTGGAACGGTTTCAGTCAGGAGCATCACTCGATGGTCTCCTTGATGGACAACGAACGGATGCTGGCCTACTGGCGTGCCCACGACTTCGGGCGAGTGATCCTCATCGACGCGAAGGATTACGACGATGCCGGGCAGGAGGGCGACTATGTCGACAGCACGCTCTTCGGCGACGCCGCCCGGTCGGCCTTCACCCGTGCCGTGCTCGAAGGGATGCAGGAGGCCGAAACCTCCGCGCTCGGCGGCACCATGACCTGCTTCATCGTCAAGCAGCTCAAGGGCGCGGGCGTCCATGCGACGGGGGCGAAGTCGCACAATCTCTATCCGGGCGACGACGCGACCAAACCGAACATCGCCGCCGCGCTGGAGCGCGGTGCGCTAGCCCCGGCAGCCTGGGCCTTGGTGCGGACCAACATGCAGC
>JBGSKP010000039.1:0-5451 GCA_041741175.1 Thiocapsa sp.
GGCCGTGCGACTCACCGGGCCGGCCGCGCTGGACGCCCTGCGTGCGTCCCTGAGCGTGGACCCGCGTCTGCGGGTCGAGGTCCAGACCACGAAGGAGTATTACAGCAAACAGTCCGAACGCCTGACCCGAGTCATCCGGGCGGTCGGGATCGGGGTCGCCGTCATGATGGCGCTCGGGGCCGTTTTCGGCGCACTCAACACCATGTATGCGGCCATCGCCAGTCGCGCGCGTGAGATCGCCACCTTGCGGGCGCTGGGCTTTACCGGGCTGCCGGTGGTGGTCGCCGTCATGCTGGAGACTATGGCAATGGCCCTGGCCGGCGGGCTCCTCGGAGCCGCCATCGCCTGGGGCCTGTTCCATGGCTTTACGGTCTCGACCCTGGGATCGAACTTCAGTCAAGTCGTCTTCCAATTCCAGGTCACACCCGAGCTGCTGGGACGCGGGCTCCAGTGGGCACTCGGAATTGGCTTTGTCGGCGGCATCTTCCCGGCGCTGCGGGCGGCACAACTGCCGGTGACGACCGCGTTGAGAGAATCATGAGCCTGGTATAACCGCCTCGACGCGCACCAGTCCAGGCGTCAACCGACAATAGCGTCAGCCGGAGAACCCATCGGATGCACCTGCTCTATCTCAGCCCAGGTCAGGCGGCAAGGCGTGTCAACGCAGAGGATCAACCGGAACCCACCGGCCACTATTGGCTCGACGTCGAGAACGACGAGTCCGGCTGGTGTCGGGAAGCCAATCGCTGGCTCAACACCAATCTTCAGGAGGCCCATCTCGCCGAGAGCATGGAAGGCCGCATGCCCTTCTACGACGGGACCGATGACTACGATCTCCTGGTCATGCGCACCCTGGACGTGGCAAGCCCCGCCGAGGCCCCGGTTACGCGGCCCGTATCGATCTTCATCACCTCACGGGTCGTTGTCAGCATTCGTCCGCCCGGAGATGCCGTTTTTGATCGGGTGCGCGAACGCCTGATCAACGGTCAACGCAAATCGCCGGAGTCGACGACGACCTTGCTGTCACAGTTGCTCAATCAGATCGTGGTGCAACTGCTCGATCGGCGCGAGGCCGTCTCCGGACTCGTCACCCAATGGCAGGATCAGCTCCTCGACCACGGCGAGCCGTTCGACGCCTGGCGCGGGTTGGTCCGGCTGCGCACCCACCTGGGTCGGCTGGAAGACGTCAGCGAGGCGCAGCTCGACGCACTAAGCGGCTGGCGAGAACAGACCAGCCTGGTGCCAAACACCGAGAACCTGAGCCATTTCGATGGCTTGGAAAAGGATCTGCGGCGGGTCTTTGAGCATGCGGAGGCCATGCAGAACGACATCGATTCACTGGTGGAGATCCATTTTGCCATCGTGAGCCAGAGGACCAACGAGATCCTGCGCGTCTTGACGATCATCTCAGTGGTCTTTCTGCCACTGAATCTGATCGCGGGGATCTACGGCATGAACTTCACTCACCTGCCCTTCCTGGAGAACCTCTGGGCACCGTTGGTGACGGTCGGCCTGATGCTCTGCCTGGCAGCTCTGCTCTATTTCTTACTCAGCCGCAAGCGCTGGTTCTGACGCGCAGGTTCTGATCGGGGTGAATCGAACCCGGCGACTCAGCCGCCGGCCTCGGGGCGCATGTGCGGAAACAGCAGGACATCGCGGATCGAAGGCGAGTCGGTGAAGAGCATGACCAGCCGGTCGATGCCGATGCCCTCGCCCGCCGTCGGCGGCATGCCGTGCTCCAAGGCGCGTATGTAGTCGGCGTCGAAATACATGGCCTCGAGGTCACCGGCTTCCTTTTCCGCGACCTGCTGGCGGAAGCGATCGGCCTGGTCCTCGGCGTCGTTCAGCTCCGAGAAGCCGTTGGCGATCTCGCGCCCGCCGACGAAGAATTCGAAGCGGTCGGTGACGAAGGGGTTCGCGTCGTTGCGCCGTGCCAACGGGGAGACCTCGGTCGGGTATTGGGTGATGAAGGTCGGGGCCATCAGACGATGCTCGGCGGTGTGCTCGAACAGCTCGACCTGGAGCTTGCCGAGACCCCAGCCGGGCTTGGCCGAAATACCCAGTCGGGCGGCAACCGAACGGGCGCGCTCGATGTCGTCGACATCGGCCAGTTCGAGATCCGGATTGAAGTGCAGGATCGCCTCGCGGATCGTCATGCGCGCGAAGGGCTGTCCGAAATCGTAGTCCTCGCCTTGGTACTGGATCAGCGTGCGGCCGAGGACCTGCTCGGCCATCTCTCGGAGCATGTTCTCGGTAAGATCCATGAGGTCGCGATAGTCCGAAAACGCCTCGTAGAACTCGAGCATGGTGAACTCGGGGTTATGACGCGTGGAGAGCCCCTCGTTGCGGAAATTGCGGTTGATCTCGTAGACCTTCTCCAGACCGCCGACCACCAGACGCTTGAGAAACAACTCGGGCGCGATGCGCAGAAAGAGCTGCATGTCCAAGGCGTTGTGATGCGTGATGAAGGGACGCGCGACCGCACCGCCCGGGATGACCTGCATCATCGGGGTCTCGACCTCCAGATAACCGCGGGCGTTCAGATAGTCGCGGATGAACTGGATGACCCGGGTGCGGATGCGGAAGGTCTCGCGTGTGCCGCCGTTCATGATGAGATCGAGATAGCGCTGGCGGTAGCGGCTCTCCATGTCGGTTAGGCCATGGAACTTCTCCGGAAGCGGACGCAACGCCTTGGTTAGCAGCCGAATACTGTCGCACTTGATCGACAGCTCACCGGTCTTGGACTTGAACAGCAGACCCTCGGCGCCGAGGATGTCGCCCAGATCGTAGTCGCGCTTGAAGACGGCGTAGGCGTCCTCGCCGATCAGATCGCGCTGGACGAAGAGCTGGATGCGCCCGGACATGTCCTGCACATGCCCAAAGCTCGCCTTGCCCATGATGCGGCGGCTCATCAGCCGGCCGGCAACCTTCACGCGCAGCCCGAGCGCCTCGATCGCCTCGGGCTCGTGCTCGCCGTATTCGGCCAGCAGCTCACCCGCGACCACATCGCGCCGAAAATCGTTCGGGAACGCAGGGCCTTGGGCGCGCAACTGCGAGAGCTTCTCGCGCCGCTGCGCGATCAGCTTGTGCTCGTCGACGGCGTCCTCGTTCGACGCCGCCGTAGTGGTGTTCCGATCTTGCTCGCTCATCGCCCTGCTCCCCTTAAAACCGCTTCCTTCGCGACACGCTCATGTCGTCGCATCGTTGAGTGCTCCACACACCAACGCGCGTCGCAGAAGCGGTTTAAGTTCTTAAGTGTTTAATATCTTGAACCGCGTCAGCTCGGAGCCCCCTGGAGACCACGACGCCACGGCCGCCACCAAGGCTTCAAAACGCACTTGGACGCGGTTCAATCTCGGACGCGGCTCAAAGGCCGCTTTTCAGGCTAGCCTCGATAAACGGATCCAGATTCCCATCCAGCACCGATTGAGTGTTGGCGATCTCCACGTTTGTCCGCAGATCCTTGATACGTGATTGATCAAGCACATAGGAGCGAATCTGGCTGCCCCAGCCGATATCCGACTTGGTGTCTTCGATCGCCTGCTGACTGGCACGCCGATTCTGCATCTCAAGCTCGTAGAGCTTGGCCTTGAGCTGTTTCATCGCGTGGTCTTTGTTCTTGTGCTGCGACCGATCGGTCTGGCACTGGACCACGATCCCGGTCGGATTGTGGGTGATGCGCACGGCGGACTCGGTCCGGTTGACGTGCTGACCGCCGGCTCCGCTCGCGCGGTAGACGTCGATGCGCAGGTCGGACGGGTTGATCTCGATGTTGACGCTGTCGTCGACCTCGGGCGAGACGAAGACGGCGGCAAACGAGGTGTGGCGCCGGTTGCCCGAATCGAACGGCGACTTGCGCACCAGGCGATGCACGCCGGTCTCGGTGCGCAGCCAGCCGAAGGCGTAGTCGCCCGAGAATTGGATGGTCGCCGACTTGATGCCCGCCACCTCGCCGGGCGAGACCTCGAGCAGCTCGGTCTTGAAGCCGCGGCGCTCGCCCCAGCGCAGATACATGCGCAGCAGCATCTCGGCCCAGTCCTGCGCCTCGGTGCCGCCCGAGCCGGCCTGGACATCGACATAGGCGTTCTTCGCATCCATCTCGCCGGCAAACATGCGGCGAAACTCCAGCTCGGCAACCTGCGATTCCTGACGTTCCAGATCCTTCGCGACCGCCGTGAGGGTGTCCTCGTCCTGCTCCTCGGCGGCCATCGCCAGCAGATCGTCCGCGTCGACGAGCCCGGTGGTCAACTCGTCGATGGTGAGCACAATCGCCTCAAGCGTCGCGCGCTCGCGCCCGAGCGCCTGGGCTCGCTCCGGATCGTTCCAGATCGTCGGGTCTTCGAGTTCGCGCAGAACCTCGGTCAGACGCTCCTGACGCTCGACGTAGTCAAAGATACCCCCTAAGGGATTCGACGCGTCCCTTGAGATCACTGATTTTGTAGGCGACGGGGTTGATGTCGAGCATGCGCGGCTCCGGCAGGAAAAGCCCGGAATGATACGCCGATGCCGGCGCGGTTGCTCGGTTCGGTGCGCCGGCTTTGCCGCCCGTCGGTGACATCCGTCACGCAACGGATCCCGGGTAGATCGGCTGGGCCAACAGGCGGCAGCGGAACATCAACGCGGGCTTACCGGGCCGATCAGGTATCATATGCGGAAACTCCACCCCCGGCCCGGCGCAGTGATGGCGACTCGCCTCGCCGCAGTCTAGCGGTCCGGCGGTGATGAGTCTGCTCGACTAGCCACCGCCCTGATCGCATCTATACTTAGGGTCAGGTCAACCAACCGGATCCGACCCCAACCATGGCCCGTCTACCCCGTTTTGTCCTGCCCGGCTATCCGCAGCATGTCATCCAGCGCGGCAACAACCAGGAGCGCATCCTGTACGAAGAGGACGACTACTGGTTCATGTGGGAGAAGATCGGCGCTGCGGCAGAAAAATTCCAATGCGACCTGCATGCTTATGTGCTGATGCCGAACCACTTTCATCTCTTGCTGACCCCTCACTCGGAGAACGGCGTCGGCAAGCTGATGCAATACGTCGGGCGCTATTATGTCCAGCATTTCAATGCACGCTATGACCGGACCGGCACCCTCTGGGAAGGGCGTTATCGTGCAACCCTGCTCGATCCCAAAGGGTATCTGCTCCCGGTCAGTCACTACGTGGAGGCCAATCCGGTGCGCGCCGGACTGGTGAGTCAGGTTGGCGACTATGGCTGGTCCAGCTACGGTGCCAATGCGCGGGGTGATGATGACCCGCTGATCACGCCCCATGCGGAGTACGAGCGACTTGGGCGCAGCGC
This sequence comes from Thiocapsa sp., assembly GCA_041741175.1. GTDB lineage: Bacteria > Pseudomonadota > Gammaproteobacteria > Chromatiales > Chromatiaceae > Thiocapsa. The sequence goes on from JBGSKP010000039.1 coordinate 5,301, forward strand.
CAAGGCCCGGCGCAGCGCCTATGCGGCACAGGCCGAGGAGACCCGGGACGCCGCGCTGCTCAAACGCATCCGGGACGCGACCAACAAGGCTTGGGTTCTGGGTGAGGCGGCTTTCTGCGACGCCATGGAGTCGCGACTCAACCGGCGCGCC
>JBGSKP010000040.1:0-2647 GCA_041741175.1 Thiocapsa sp.
CCCGTTTGCCGCCCGGCATGGGCAGCAGCGCATGCACGATCCGAGGCCCGAGATCGCGTGCCGGGTTGATCGCATAGCCAGTTGTGCCGCCGAGGCTCAGACCGATGGCCAGGACGAGCAAACCGACAGGCAAGGCATCCAAAGCCCCCAGACCAAAGACCGATACGGCGAGGAAGAGCACCGCGAGCACCAGCACGAAGGAGCCGATGATCTCGGAGAAGATGTTGGATGGCGCGTTGCGCACGGCGGGGCCGGTGCAGAAACAGGCGAGCTTGAGTTCGGGATCCTCCGTGCGGGCGAAATGCGGCCAGTAGGTCAGCCAGACCAGCACCGCACCGATCATGGCCCCGATGAACTGCGCCAGGACGTAGGCGGGCACCTGACCCCATTCGAACTTGCCGGCGACCGCAAGGCCGACCGACACCGCCGGATTCAGGTGTGCGCCGCTGAACGCGGCGACCGTGAACACGGCCACGAACACGGCCATGCCCCAACCCCAGACAATGACGATCCAGCCGCCGTTTTGGCCCTTGGTCCCGGTCAACAGGACGTTGGCCACGACACCGTTGCCGAGCAGGATCAGCAGGGCGGTACCGATCAGCTCTCCGAAGAATGGGGTCATGGCCGTTCTCCTCAGTGGCTATTGTCGTCGCGGATCCGGCGCGGAGCGCTGCGCATACCTGCAAACCAAACCCTAAAGGGGCGTAGGGGTACAAGGGGCGACTTCAGTCGCCTACAGCCTCCACGGCCTACCGGCGGGCGACTTAAGTCGCCCCTACACCCCTACTCGTCCGCAGATCCTTCCCCCGAAAATCACCCAAGAGCCCCTGGCGCTGATCCAAGCTCCAAATCACGCCGCATCCGACTCCAGGCATCGAGACTGCGCACGCGTAACGCTTCGAGACTCGCCGAAATACTCCTGGTAACGCGCCTGAGCGGCCTCGCCGAACAGGATCTCGCAGGCTTCCATCAGACCCTCGGCCTCCTGGATCTGCCGGCGCGGCACCACCAGGGCGATCTTGGAGCGACGGCGCAGGAAATCCTCAAGCGTGACGATCATCTCCTGGCGCTTGGCGAGCTGGATCTCGCAGCGCAGATAATCCGTCCCCTTGATCAAGACCTCGGCCCGGCGCGGATCCTCGCGGATCTGGGCGAGCAGCTCGAACGCCTGCTGATCGTAGCGCCGCCAGAGCCGACTGGAGAGCCGCTCGATCGACTCGGGCGAGGTGTAGCTGTCCAGGTTCATCAAGCGCGCCTGATGCATGTACTCCTCGTAGACCGAGCGGTGCGGCTCGCCGTACCAGCGGTATCCGGCATGCGGCAGGTCGATGCCGAGCCCCGCGACGATCCGCGAGACCTCGTTGCCGACATTGACGCAGTCGGTGAGCTTGCCGCCAAAGATCGACAGATGCGCATGCGCGCGATCGACGTCGATCTCGTGCTTGCGCGAGAGGTGCATCCAGTCGCGCCCGCTGCCGTCGCCGCTTTGGCGCTTCACCACCAAGGGCCGCACACCGCAGCGCTCGGCGATGATGTCCTTGTGCGTCAGCGGCGCGGCCATTGCCAGCCGCTTGTTGATGTTCTCCAGCACGAAGTCGCGATCCGCGTCGGTGACCTCGGTCTCGGGTGTGTCGACCCGGTTGTCGGTCGTGCCGATGCAGGTGCGTACCCCCATCGGGATGACGAAGAACAGCCGTCCGTCATCGGCGAAGAAGGTCAGGATCCGCTGATTGGGCGTGATCCGCGGCACGATCAGATGGATGCCTTTGGAGAACAGGTGTTGATGCTCGGTCTGCTCCCCGGTGACTTGATTGTGTTCGTCGACGAAGGGGCCGGCGGCGTTGATCAGAATCGTGGAGCGGATCTCGAAGGTCTCGCCCGTCCGGGTATCGCGCGCACGGGTGATCCAGAGGTGACCATCACGCCGCGCGCCGAGCGATTCGACATAGTTCGCCGCGATGCAGCCGCGATCCATCGCCGAGCGCACGAACTGGAAGACGAAGCGCGAGTCGTTGTCGTGCAGATAGGCATCGGAGTATTCGAATCCGCCGGCTGCGGTGTCGATCTTCACTACCGGCTCCTCGCGCCGGATGCGGTCCTTCGTGAGGAATCGCGGGATCTTGGTGAAGCCGTTGCCGAACAGCCAGTAGGCCCAGGTGCCGAGCCACAGAAAAAAGGGCGAGAAGCGAAACCCCCGGTCGATCGTCGCGAAGAAACGGATCTCTTTGACACGGCTCGGGTAGCTGCGGATCAGCTCGTTGCGGCTCAGGCAGAGCTTGCGTACGAGCACGTAATCGCCGCTTTCGAGATACTTGATGCCGCCCCAAGCCAGGTTCGACGATTGCTGACTGGTAAAGCCGGCAAAATCGCGCTTGTCGATCAGGGCCACCCGGGCGCCCTTGCCCGACAGCGCGGCGGCGGATACGGCCCCGTTGATGCCGCCGCCGATGATCAGGGCGTCATACACGACGCCCTCGCGCAGCTTGGCGATGTTGCTCTCGCGCAGAGTCATGTCATCAGTCGTCATCGAGTGCCCAGCCCTTGGAGAGCTCGACGGCCTTGTGCCAGCGCTTGAACAGGCGCTCGCGCTTGGCCGCGTCGAAGCGCGGGTGATAGCGCACATCCAGCGCCCACTTCTCGGCGATCT
>JBGSKP010000041.1:0-1829 GCA_041741175.1 Thiocapsa sp.
GCATCGGCCGTGATCTCTTCCGAGATCAGCCGCTTGAGCGCCTGCTGATCGCCCAGGATCGCCTGGAGCGCATCGCGCTCTTGTGCCAGCTCCGCCTGCTCAGAACGGATTTTCATCTCTTCCAGGCGTGCGAGCTGGCGCAGCCGGGTGTTGAGCACATAGTCGGCCTGTGCGTCGGATAAGTCGAACCGCGCCATCAAAACCGGCTTGGGCTCGTCCTCGGTCCGTACGATGCGGATCACCTCGTCGATATTTAGAAAGGCGATCAGCAAGCCGTCCAACAGGTGCAGACGCTCAAGCACCTTATCCAACCGATGCTGCGCGCGTCGGCGGACCGTTTCGGTCCGGTAGGCCAACCACTCCAGCAGAATCTCGCGCAGGCCCATGACGCGCGGCCGACCGTCCAGCGCGATCATGTTCATGTTCACCCGGTAACTGCGCTCCAGATCCGTGGTGGCAAACAGGTGAGACATCAGCCGGTCGACGTCGACCCGGTTGGAACGCGGCACGATCACCAGTCGGGTCGGAAACTCATGATCGGACTCGTCGCGGAAATCCTCGATCATCGGCAGCTTTTTGGCGTTGAACTGCTGCGCGATCTGCTCCATCACGCGGCTCCCGGAGACCTGGTAGGGCAAGGCGGTGATCACAATCTCACCACGCTCGATCTCATAGACTGCGCGCTGCTTCAGGCTGCCGCCGCCGGTCTGATACATCTTGGCCAGGTCCTCGCGCGGCGTGACGATCTCTCCTGCGGTCGGGAAATCCGGACCCGGAACAAACCGCATCAACTCGTCGAGGGTCGCCTCGGGATGATCCAGCAGATGGATGCAGGCGCGCGCCACCTCGCGCAGATTATGCGCGGGGATGTCGGTTGCCATGCCGACGGCGATCCCGGTCGCCCCGTTGAGCAGAAGGTTCGGCAGACGCGCCGGCAGCAGTTTGGGCTCTTCCAGCGTGCCGTCGAAATTGGGCTGCCAGTCGACCGTCCCCTGATCGACCTCGTCGAGCAGCAGGCCGGCATAGGGCGTGAGCCGCGATTCGGTGTAGCGCATCGCCGCAAAGGACTTGGGATCGTCCGGCGAGCCCCAGTTGCCCTGCCCGTCCACCAGCGGATAGCGATAGCTGAAGGGCTGAGCCATCAGCACCATCGCCTCGTAGCAGGCCGAGTCACCATGCGGATGGAACTTGCCCAGGACATCGCCGACGGTGCGCGCCGACTTCTTGAATTTGGCCGCCGCCGAGAGCCCAAGCTCGGACATGGCGTACAGGATGCGACGCTGCACCGGCTTGAGTCCGTCGCCCACATGCGGCAGCGCGCGGTCGAGGATGACGTACATGGAATAGTCCAGATACGCCTTCTCGGTGAAATCTTTCAGCGGCAGGCGCTCAAGGCCCTCCGCGTTGTAAGTCGTGGTTTCCGTCATGCCGTCGTCTTTCGCTCACTGAATCCGCGGTCGCGCATGATGCGGCAAGATGCGGCTCGGGACAAACCCGAGCCGGGGGAGCTATTTGCTGTCAGCTGAAGGCCGGTGACTGGTCGCGGGCGATTGATCGCCGCCCGCGCCCCGAAATCAGCCTCCACCCCCGTAACTCTGCAGCCAGTGTGCATAGGGCGCGGGGAGGATCCAGGCGGGACGCTCGACACCGAGTTTGCGGGCGGCATCGTAAGGCCAGTGCGGGTTCGCCAGGTGCGCACGCCCGATCATCACCAGGTCCAATTGCTCACTCGCCACGGCGCCTTGGGCGATCTCCGGGACGGCGAACCCCCAGGCGGACGCCACCGGGAGCTTCGACTCGCGCCGCACGCGCGCGGCGATCGGCGCGAG
>JBGSKP010000042.1:0-4695 GCA_041741175.1 Thiocapsa sp.
GAATGCCGGTCGATATCGCCGGGCGGCTCGACCGACGACGGGACGTTCGAGCAAAAGGATGTCAGCAAGAGAGCCGTCGCCATGGGCATGCGTATCATCGACCTGTCCTCGAGAGTGATCGAAGGGCGCAAGCCGGCGACAGCTTTGCCCTTCGAAGGCGACTACCAGGTCAAGGTTTGCGTGTCGTCCGTGAAGAGTGCGCCGCCGGTCAGATCGGGGTTGCCGACCTGAGCGCCGGGGAGCAGATCCGCCTCGGCGACGCCGTAGTGCTTCATGCACATGGGACACACGAGCACCAGGGCGCCCTTGTCGATCATCGCGGCCAGTTTCTCTTGGTGCTCGCCGAAGGTCGCGGCATTCGCCTTGGCCCCGATGAAGACCCCCTTGTCGTTCAGGAAGATGGTCAAGGGGTGGCCGCGTTCGAGTTGATTCTTCCCGAAGGTGATGCCCATGTTCGCGCGGTGCGGGTCATCCGTCGTCAGGTTGATGAAGAGCGGATCGTCGTCGCTCGCCAGGACGGGCGCCATGAGGCCGCCGGCGGTCAAGGCGAAGGCTACGAGAAGTGTGCTTAAGAGTCGCATTGGGATGTCCTCAAGGTGATTTTCGTTATGGTTGGGAGCGGTTTAAAAATAAGTAAAACAACTCGACGAGAGCATACCTTTGCCACGGTCCTCGTTAAAGATGCCGGATGATGGCGTGCGTTGGCCGCGATCGCCTGCGGGTGTTTTGCATCTCGCGTCGCGACGAAGAAGGACGCGATAGAGGGTCCTGAGCGACCTGGGACGACGAGTCCCGAGACGATCCGCCGCGAGTAGGAGAGTGCCACGTTTATCCCGGACCACCATGTCAGGATGGCGGCGTCTCCGTGTCGCGTTACAGGACGTTGATCGATCCAGCGGTGCACGCATTGCACGACCCCAAGCGCCTTGACGCCTTGATGCAGATCAAGCTCTCGCTGCGCTCCGTGGGCTTGGATCAGACGGAGAAACCCTGTTCTCCGCGACCACCGCGGCTCTGCGCCGGGTTGACAGGTCGGCCGGGCTCCCGTAGACCGACGCCGGAGTTGTCCGCCTGTCATGTGAATCAACAGCGAGTGCGCGAGAAGGCCCGAAATGATCGAAGAGTTGAAAACAGCCCCTCTGCTGGCCCGCCTGAGCAAAGATCAGTTGGAGCGTGTGAGTCAGCATGCCGTTCGTGTGGCGCTCGGGTCGGAGCAGATCCTGTTCAGCCAGGGGGATCCAGCCGAGCGGTTTTACCTGGTGCTCTCAGGCCAGATTCAATTGTTCCGGCTGTCCCCGGGCGGTGCCGAGAAGGTGATCGAGCTGGTGTCGCCCGGCCAGACGTTTGCCGAGGCGCTGATGTTTCTCAATGCGCCAAGGTACCCGGTCTGCGCGGGGGCGTTGTCACCGACAGAGCTGATCAGTCTGGACGCACGGGACTTCGTGCAGATGCTGCGTGAGTCGGTCGAGACCTGTTTTCTGATGCTCGGATCACTCAGTCAGCGTCTGCGTGGTCTGATCGGCGAGATCGACAACCTGACCATGCATACCGCCAGCAGCCGGGTTGCGCGCTATCTGCTGGCCAAGGCTCCGCCGGACGGACAGATGATCAAGCTGGACGTGCGCAAGGGTGTACTGGCCTCGCGTCTGTCGATTCAGCCGGAGACCTTCTCCCGCGTGGTCAAGGATCTTGGCGTACAGGGTGTAATCGATGTCCACGGCGCCCAGGTCACCATCCTCGACCGTGCCGCGCTGAGTGAGATCGCCCAGCTTCAGGACAACCTGGAACTCGGCTTGCCGGCGTGCGGGCCGGATGGCGTGCTGAAGGGATAAGCGCTGTGCCGGCGCGCCAGGGCGCGAAACCAAAGCCGACGCATCGATGATCAATCAGCGAATCGATCGAAAGCGCCGCCTTGACGCCGGATTGACGTCAGCGGCGCGCAGCGCTTGACTCAGGTCAAGGCCAGATTGTCCCCAAGTGTTTCAAATTCGCAATAGGGCCGCGATCGGAGCGGATTTACACCGGTCGCGAACAGCGCTTTCAGTGCCCGTCTGTCTGCGAAGACTCCGGGGTCGCCTGCGAGGTGATTGCACGGCCAAGAGGTAACTGCGATGACGCGACAGGCCGACGAAACCAACCTGGAACTCATTCAGGCGGAACCGCTCATCGAGGGCGTCGACCTCCCGGAGGTTGAGCTCTCCGATGCGGATATCTTTGACGCGATGCGTCACCTCTCGGGCTATATCGACATCACGACGGAGGATTTCCGGGAACTCTATCACCTGGCCCATCGGCATGCGATGGAGCGACTCTTCGCGGGCGTGGTGGCCGGCCGGTTGATGCGCGCGGTCAGTGAGCCGCTCGACCCCGCGGCATCGCTGCATCAGGCGATCGAGCAGATGGACCGTCAGCGTTTGAAAACGCTGCCGGTTACGGACACCGCCGGGCGGGTGGTGGGGATCCTGAGCGAGACCGATGTGCTGCGCGCCATCGGCTGTACCGGCGCGTTGAGTCTACTTGCGCGACTCGCCGAAGATGATTCAAGCCTCGTCCATGCACTGAGCACGACTGCGGTCGGCAGTCTGATGACGACACCCGCCATCACCCTGTCTCGCGGCGCCGGATTTCGCCGCATCATGGCGACCTTTGCACAGCATCGCGGCCGCGGCACGCCGGTGGTGGATGATGCGGGTCGGCTGGCCGGGCTGCTGTTGCGGCAGGACGTCCTCGCCGCCTGCCACCTGGATCCGTTGTCGTGAGCGCTGAAAGACCACCAAGACTCAAGGCGTACCTGTGCAAGATGCGCGGAACCACCCGCGGCAGTCCACCGCGCGTCAGCAACCAGGAGGTCATCTGGTCCTGGGTGGGTGGCTTTCTGGGGATCGGGTTGGTTGCCTGGATCAATCAGGCGCTGTTTTCCGGCACCGATCTGACGCTCACCATCGGTTCGCTGGGCGCCTCGGCGGTGCTGGTCTACGGCGCCGTGCGCAGCCCTTTGGCACAGCCACGCAACCTCATTGGCGGGCACATCATCTCGGCCCTGGTCGGGGTCACCAGTTGGCAACTGCTCGGCGGCGAGCTTTGGCTGGCGCAGGCCGTCGCGGTCGCCACCGCAATCGCACTGATGCATTTGACCAAGACGCTGCATCCGCCCGGCGGAGCCACCGCACTGATCGCGGTGATCGGCTCCGACGAGATCCACGCGATCGGTTATCTCTATGTCCTGATTCCGGCGACGATCGGGCCCTTGGTGCTGCTGGCCGTCGCCCTCCTGGTCAATAACATCCCGGCAACACGCCGTTATCCGGAGGTGTGGATATGACGGGCGAAACGGTGACGATGCGGTTTCGGGTCAGACTGACAAGCCCATCCGGCTTCCTCAAGGCGATCCTCTGGCTTGCTCCGCTCATGGCCTGTGCAGCGGGCGCGCACGCTGGGGAAACCGCCGCCGAAACCGTCCCGACCGCCGATCTGGAGGCCGATCCGGACAATGGAGCCGAGATCAACGAGGTCTGCGCCGGCTGCCACGGCGAGTACGGCCAAGGCGGCAAGGATGGCGAGTATCCGCGTCTGGCCGGATTGCCGGCGGCCTTCACTGCACGACAACTCACTCTGTTTCGCAGCCGCGATCGCGAGAATCTGGCGATGGTGGAGCACACCGAGCCGCGCCAGATGACCGATTCCGACATCCGGGATATCTCCGCATTCCTGGCTGCCATCGAGCTTCCGAGCCGACTCCCGCCGGTCGACGAAACGGCGCCGGACTTCAATGCCTATGAGCGGCTGATGGCCACCAAGCGCGTGTTGCAGATTCCGCGTGCCGAAGGGGATCCGGTCACCGGGGAGGCTATCTACCAACGCGAGTGCGCCTCCTGCCACGGACGTGACGGATGGGGTCGCGCGCGGGACGCCGTCCCCATGCTGGCCGGCCAGTACACCAGCTATCTGCAGCGGCAGATCGGCAAGTATATCGACAAGAGCCGCATCCACGATCCCTCGGAGCCGGATGCCGACGAGCTTCTGGCGGCGTTCAGCGCGCAGGAGCTGCAAGATATCTTCGCGTATATCTCAATTTTGGATGACTAAGCCCCCAGCCACAGCGAGGAACCGAAATGCCTTTCGGCCGCCACATCACGCGTGAGAAAAAGACGATCACCGCCATGATGGGCATCTATTGTCGGGATCATCACCCCGGCAATGCGGGGCTCTGCGCCGAGTGCAGGCCGCTGCTCGACTATGCCCACCGACGGCTGGACACCTGCCCGTTCCAGGAGGAAAAGCCGGCCTGCAACTTCTGCGAGGTGCACTGCTACAGTGCACGCTTGCGCGAGCGGGTGCGCGAGGTGATGCGTTATGCCGGCCCCCGGATGCTCCGGCCCCACCCGATCCTCAGTCTCGGTCACCTTCTGGACAAGCTGCGGCCGGCGCCGACATTGAAGGCTAGCCGGAAGTCCGACAAGCCGCATTCCTGACGCTCGGCTCGGGTCGCATCAACCCGGCCGGCCGTCCGGTCGGGGCGTGACCAGCATCGGGGCATGCACCCAGAGGAAGAGTCCGAAGGCGAGGATCCAGCACAGCCCCGCACTCATCAGCCAGGCGTGATAGCCACCCGGCGCGATCAGCGGGGCGAGCCCGCGCAGTGCGGCCGAGCCGTTGATCAGGACAAAGGCAAGGATCGTCAGGCGCGGTGCCTGC
>JBGSKP010000043.1:0-10226 GCA_041741175.1 Thiocapsa sp.
GCGGCAAGGCGTGTCGGCAGGGCGCCGCGGGTCGGTCGTTCGGGTCTGTCTTGATCGCGCATGGTGACCTCTGTCGATAGCACTACTTGAAACGGAAACCTGAAAACGAAATCCCGGAAACGAAAAAAGGCGTCCACCAGGCAACGCTTCGCGTTGCACGATGGACGCCTTTGTCCGTTGGCACGGCCGCCATGACCATGCCGAAACTGTTCTTGGTTCAGAGGACCGGGTCATTCGACCCTACATGGGGCGACCTGGTCGTCGTGGAGACGCTTCTCTAGCCGTTAGGCTTGGAGGGACGTCGCCCGTCTGCATCACGCTCTTCCGATCAGCCCGCCGTTGGGTGACCGCTGGATCTGCTTATGCATAATCGATGCCAAAACAAGGTCAAGCGGTCGCGCTGCTCAGGCCAAAAGAGCTACATCCCTGATTAAATGAAGATATCTTGAAGACGTTCGAGAGCCCCGTCGTCGACGCCTGAGATCCGACAGACACGCGTTGCCGTTTCGACGTGCTCGCCCATGGTGCGCAGCGGCATCCCACGCACCAAGACGAGCGGCCCGAACCGCATCTCTTGCCCCTGCGCCGCGTCGCGCATGGATTCCGAAGCTTATCCATTCCTTAAACCGCGTAACGCCTAGGCATCAAGTCACAGCAACACCGAAACCAAACCCCGCAGCAACCCGACGGGCCCCAAAACGCGGTTTAAGGCGCCAGAAGCTCGGACGCCGAAATCACACTCTCGGCAATCTCGGCCAACCTTTTGTTCTTACGCATCGCCAATCGGCGCATCGCTTGGAAAGCCGCGTCCTCGGACAACCCCTGTTGTTTCATGATGATCCCTTTGGCGCGCTCGATGAGCTTGCGCTCCGCCAGCTTGCCTCGAGTCTCGAGTAGCTCCTTCTCCAACGCCTGAAACTGGCTGAAGCGGGCCATCGCCGCCTCGACGATCGGCCGGACACGCCGCCGCTCGATCCCGTCGACGATGTAGGCGCTCACGCCCGCCTCGATTGCGCGGCGGATACTCTCGTTGGCATCGTCCTGCGTGAACATCACCATGGGGCGGGGCTGATGCGCCTGAACGGTGCGTAGATTCTCGAGGGTATCCCGGCTCGGCGAGTCGATATCGATCAGGACCACGTCCGGCGCGAAACGCACTACCGCGCTCAAGAGTCCTTCGTCCGGATCCACACAGGCCACCACGTCGAACCCCTCCGCGCTCAAGGCCGGCCCGAGCACCTCGCGCCGGTCCGGGCGGGCATCCACAAGCATGATTCGGATCGACATCGGGGACTGCTCCGAGAGAGGACCAACGATCGATGGATCGTTCGCTGAACGTCAGATCTCAGCAAACAACGCGCCAGACTCGACTCGGCAGCGCGTTCGGGTTGGATGGCCCATCCGGCAGGACAAGTGGGCCTGACGTCCTTCGCTCGCCTGGCTTCGGGACCGTTGTCGGACAGGCCGGTTATTCGCTTGCCATTTTTGATCTGCATCAAGGTTCGTCGGCAAGGGCGTTGCTAGCGTCCGCTTCGATACAGCCCATCCGATTTCGGACATGCATCGATGAATATCTCAGGAATCCTGGTCGTCGTTCCACCCGAGCGAATCGAAGGCGCAACACTTGAGCTCAATGCGCTGCCCGGTGTGGAGGTCCATCACACCGAGCCTGCGACCGGGCGGATCGTGGTCGTTCAGGAGGCCGAGACGGTCGACCAAGAGGTTGCCGCGCTCTGCCGCATCAAGGCGTTGTCCGGCGTGATGCTGGCCGAGATGATCTACCACGTCTTCGATGAAACGCCGCCCGAATGGGATGCGATCCCCGCCGAGATGGCCGAATCCTAAACCGCGTCCAGAGCGGTATGCGTCGTTTTCATTGTGCGTTTGGCTTCGGAGATATCCTCGGTCCCAGTGAGGCGCGGTTTAGAATTTGATATTTTTTAATATGTTAAACCGCGCAGGCTCCAGCGGTCGTCAAGTCGACCGCGGCCGATCCAATCCAAAAACGTCGCACACTGCGCTAGGCGCGGTTTAGGCCACACCCTCACCCGACCCGCGCGGGTGAGCGATCCAAAAATTACAACGAGATCGAGGAGGAATGATGGAGCTCAGCCGCCGTACCTTTCTGAAATCGGGCGTCGCTGCCGCGACAGCCATGGCCGTCGGAATCCCCATCAGCCGTATCGCCAGCGTCGCGGCGGCCGAGACCGAGCAGGACTGGCGGTGGGATAAAGGCGTCTGCCGCTTCTGCGGTGTGGGCTGCGGGATCATGATCGCGACGCAAGACGGCAAGATCGTCGCGACCAAGGGTGATCCCGACGCCCCGGTCAATCGGGGTCTGAACTGCGTGAAGGGATACTTCAACGGCAAGATACTCTACGGCAAGGATCGCCTGACGCAGCCTTTGATGCGGATGACGGACGGGCGATTCGACAAGAAGGGCAAGTTCACCCCGGTGACCTGGGATCAGGCCTTCGACGAGATGGCGTCCCAGTTCAAGAAAGCCTACGAAGAAAAAGGACCGACCGGGATCGGCGTCATCGGCTCCGGCCAATGGCTCATCCAGGAAGGCTATGCGATGACCAAGCTGATGAGAGCCGGTTTTCGCAGCAACAACATCGATCCCAATGCGCGCAATTGCATGGCCTCGGCCGTGGCTGCTTTCATGCAGGTCTTCGGCATCGACGAGCCGCCGGGCAATTACGACGATATCGAATACACGGATACGGTCGTCGCTTGGGGCGCGAACATGGCCGAGGCGCATCCGGTCCTCTGGCAGCGTGTGATTGACCGGCGTCTCGGTCATGCGGATATGAAGCTCGTCAACATCACGACCCTGCGGAACATGACCTCCGAAGGATCGGATCTCGAGATCATCATGAAGCCGAATACCGACACGGCGCTCCTGAATTATCTGGCGCGGGAGATCATCCAGCGCGGTGCCGTGAATCAAGCCTTCGTCGATGCCCATTGTGTCTTCTGCGCCGGCCCGACCGATATCGGTTACGGGATGCGTGCGACGGACAAATTCGCGTTCGAAGCCGAGAAGGATATCCAGGCCCGCGAAACCGAAGTGACTCTGACGCGGGACGAGGCCATCGGGCTCGGACTGGATCCCGAGCAGGTCCACACCATCAAGCAGGCCAATGCGGCCACAGCCGACCGACACTGGCTGGTCGGTTTCGAGGATTTCAAGGCCGGGGTCGAGCCCTACACGCTGGATTTCGTCGCCGAGCTGGCCAAGGGCGATGCCCAGGAGTCCTTGGATGACTTCAAGGCCAAGCTCGTGCGTCTGGCGGATCTCTACGCCGACCCGAAGCGCAAGCTGGTCAGTTTCTGGACCATGGGCTTCAACCAGCATGTGCGCGGGACCTGGGTCAACGAGCAGATCTACAGCGTCCATCTGCTCTTGGGCAAGATCGCCGAGCCCGGCAACAGCCCCTTCTCCCTGACCGGCCAACCTTCCGCCTGCGGTACTGCGCGCGAGGTCGGCACCTTCAGTCATCGGCTCCCGGCCGACATGGTCGTCAACATCGCCAAGCATCGGGATATCACCGAGAAGACCTGGAAGCTGCCGCCCAAGACGCTCAATCCCAAGGTCGGGAGTCACATCACCAAGATCATGCGTGATCTGGAAGACGGGTCCATGTCGTGGGTCTGGGTCCAGGTCAACAACCCCTTCCAACATGTCGCCAATGCCAATCATTGGCTGAAGGCGGCGCGCGAGAACGACAACTTCATTGTCGTCTCCGATGCCTATCCGAGCATCTCGGCCAAGGTGGCCGATCTGATCCTGCCCGTCGCCATGATCTTCGAAAAATGGGGCGGTTACGGGAACGCCGAACGGCGAACCCAGCTCTGGCGCGAGCAGGTTCCACCGCCGGGAGACGCACGCAGCGATCTGTGGCAAATCCTTGAGTTTTCCAAGCGCTTCACCCTGGCTGAGGTCTGGAAGGAGCAGGCCATTCCCGGTCTCAAAGACGAAGGATTCGAAGAGGGAAAGCTACCTGACGTGATGGCCGCTGGGCAGGAGATGGGCTACAAACCCGAGATGACCTTGTACGAGGCGCTCTTCGAGACACCCGAGAATAAGGCGTTCGCCTGGCCCGATCCGGTCGCTAAAGGACACGACAATCACACGGTCAAACACCTTGATGTGGACTGGTTTGTCGAGAAGGCATTGTTCGAAGAATACGCCGGCTTCGGGCGCGGTCATTATCACGACCTCGCGCCTTTCGATGTCTACTATCAAGACGACGTGCGCGGACTGCGGTGGCCGGTGGTCGACGGCAAAGAAACACCGTGGCGCTTCAACGCCAAATACGATCCCTACGTGAAGAACGGCGAGATCGAATTCTACGGCGGTGCCATGAAGGAACTGGTGACCGGCAATTTGACCGGTCCCACGACCGAGGAGAAGACCAAATTCCCCGGCAAGGCGAAGATCTTTTTCAGACCTTACGCCGCACCGGTCGAATCGCCCGACGCGAACTACGACCTCTGGCTCTGTACCGGGCGGCTGCTTGAACACTGGCACACCGGCACGATGACGCGACGCGTGCCCGAGCTGCATCGGGCCATGCCGGCAGCCGTGCTGGACATGAACGAGAAGGATGCCGAGGAGCGCGGTCTCAAACGTCAGGATACGGTCTGGATCGAATCACGACGCGGCAAGATCAAGGCGGTGATCGAAACCACGGGCCGTAATCGTCCGCCACGCGGCTATAGCTTCATGGCCTTTTTCGACGAGTCGGTGTTCGTCAATAAGCTGTGCATCGATGCGACCTGTCCGATCTCCAAGGAGGAGGATTTCAAGAAGACCGCGATCAAGATCTATAAGGTGTAGTGCGCCTTCATCGGCGTCATCGACAGTACCCGGATGTGTCGTATGCATCCGGGCGAGCCGAGTGCCTTCATTACGTCCGGCGACTCACCGACCATGACAACGCGGCGCGGTTTCATACAGAAGACCATTCAAGGCGCGGCCGTCGCGACCAGCGGCGGCATGCTCTGGTCGTATCTCGCCATTCAGAATGCCCGCGCCGAGCCCTTGGCGCTGCGCCCGCCCGGCGCGCTTGCGGATGCGGACTTCAATGCGCTCTGCATCAAATGCGGGCGCTGTGTGGTCGCCTGCCCGTACGACACCCTGAAGCTGGCAGCGTTGGCCGACCGCGCACCGCTCGGCACGCCCTATTTCGAGCCGCGGCAAATTCCCTGCTACCTGTGTCACGACATTCCCTGCAAGGTCGCCTGTCCGACCGGCGCGCTGTCGCCGACGCTCGACGATGTGATGGACTCGCGGATGGGTCTCGCCTTCATCGACACGGAACATTGTCTCTCCTGGCAGGGGCTGCGTTGCGAGATCTGTTATCGGGTCTGCCCGCTGCGAGACAAAGCGATTCGCGTCGAAACTCGACGGCGTGAATTGAGCAAGCACGCCATGCTCCTGCCGATCGTCCTCAGCGAGGGCTGCACGGGTTGCGGCATCTGCGAGAGTGCCTGCCCGACCGAAATTGCCGCAATCAAGGTGCTACCTGCCGAACTGATTCAAGGGAAGATCGGCGACCACTTCAGGATGGGGTGGGCGCCGCCCAGTCCCGAACCAGGCGACACCTGGAAGGGACAACTGGATTCCGCACCGGAGCAGGGTCAGGCGCCTGGGTTGGATTATCTGAATCAGCCGGAGTTTTAGATGGCGAGCGACCGTCCGGTAACGGCACGACTCTGGACTTGGCGCCATTTGATTCTGCGGCGGGTCGTCCAGATCGGTGTCCTGCTCCTGTTCTTCGGCACGCTGCACTGGGGCTGGTCCTTATTCGGTCTTCCCCTTTTGAGCGGAAACCTCAGTGCATCGGAGATCCTCGGCCATGTGACGCTCGCCGATCCCTTCGCGACGCTCCAGATTCTGCTGACCGGACACGTCCTTCAAGCCGAAGTGCTCTTCGGCGCAGCATTGGTTTTGGGCGTCTTCCTGATCCTGGGAGGCAGGGTTTGGTGTTCTTGGGTCTGTCCGGTCAATTTGGTCACCGATTTCGCGGGCTTTCTGCATCGCAAGACCTGGCACAAAAACCTTTTCGGGCTTCCCCGTCACCTGCGCTATACGGTACTGGCACTCGCACTGGTGCTGTCGGTCTTGATCGGGCTACCGGCATTCGAATGGGTCAGCCCGATCGGGGCCATGCATCGCGAGATCATCTTCGGTTTGGGTTTGGGCTGGACCGCTCTGGTCGGCCTTTTTTTATTCGATTGGCTGGTCGTCAAGCACGGTTGGTGCGGCCACCTCTGTCCACTCGGCGCCTTCTATTCAGTGGTCGGGCGCCATACGGCCCAGATCCGGGTCAAATTCGATCAAGCCAGTTGCAACGGTTGCGGGAAATGCCAAGCGATCTGCCCGGAGCCTCAGGTCTTGAACCTCAAACGGTTGGCACGGGACGGCCAGGTTCTCTCGGGAGAATGTACCAATTGCGCACGTTGTATACCGATCTGCCCGGAGAATAGCTTGGCGTTTGGGTGGCGTCTCGGCACACCGAGCCCTGACCAGGCTCGTGCTCATAATAAGCTCATAATGAAGGAGGATTGCTCATGATCATGTTTCGCCGTTCCGTCGCGGGAGTCGCCGCGATTGTTTTCGCCGGCAGCTTCGCACTCGCACAAGACCTGTCTTGGACCGACGAGGATATCGGTCTCCTCGGGAGCGCCTTCGATTCTCCCGAGCCGATGCGGTTCGACTACATCTCGATCGATCCGGAGGATGCCGACTCGACCTTGCCGACGGCGTTCGTGGATGCCCCGCCCCTGATTCCGCACAGCATCGAGGAATCGGGCCTCATTACCCTGAAGAACAACAAGTGCCTGAAATGCCATCACGACCAGGATCTCTGGGATCAGGACAAGGACGCGGAGGAACCTTCCCCGATGCCCGAGAGCCATTACGTGAGCATGCGCACAGCGCCCGATGTCATCGCCAAGAAGATCATCGGAACCCGCTATTTCTGTACCCAGTGCCACGTTCCTCAGGCAGAGGTCGATCTACTGGTCGGAAACGATTTCGGTGACCAATGAAAAGCCTCGTTCAGGAACTGTTTGCGCGCTTGCGGGATGCGCCGGCTGCACTGTCCAGCGTGGTTCCCGGGGCGAGCGAGGGCGCATGTCACGCATCGATCGCGCTGGCCGTCGAGCACGTTGTCGACCACATCTCGCCCCGACTGCGTGCGGCGCCCGGGTATGCCAAGGTCCTTCGCGAACCGGTCGCGGCAGCCCTCCGACACATCGATGCCATGGCCGAGCTGGTTCCCGGGCCGCTGACATGCAGTCGCGAGTCCTTCGCCGCTGACTCGCAGGTCAACGCCTTCTTCGTCAGCCCCGGACACCTGCAAGAGGTCTTCAGCCAGAGCCGAGAAGTTCGGCAAGTCTTCGATGACGAACCGGATACCGACGCATGTTGGGCCTTGCTCTGTATGGAAATGAAGGGCAAGAACAGGCCGGGACTTGCGTTGGTGCGCGATCAGGTCCAACGCGATGTCATGCAGACGACCATCAGCTTTTGCGAGCATCAAGTCGTCGCACCCGGACGGACCGAGCGCGACGCGAGGCAAGCGCTCAAGTGCCGCATCTTCAATGGATTCCTTGGGTTTACTCGCCATCGGCTCGAGGAGGCGACGCAGCGTCGCGATGCTGCTCGCATCCTTCGCAGGCGCCTCAGACAACTCCGCACCGAACCCGGCACGGATCATCGTCGCGCTGCGCTTGAACTCGAGCTTGCCGCCGCTGAACGCGAAATCGCGCGCCAGGATCAGCCCATCGCCGACATTGCGGAAAAACTACGCTTCGTCGCCGGAATCCTCGCCAATCCGTCCGCGATGATGAGCGCCAACCGGAAGCCGTTGAACCTAAGCCGGCTCGGGGTTCAGATCAGCGACAGCTCGAATGAACCAGGGTATCGGCTAATCCTTTCCGAGATTCAGATCGCATCCCATGCTCCGCGCGTAGGTGCCCTGGTGAAATTCCCTCGGCATGAGCTGCTACCGGCACCTGATTTCATCCGCCAGGCCGATCTCTTTCTATCCCAATAACTGGAGAGCCCGTCAATGACTTCAGAGCAAAATCGCGAAGGCGTATTGGAAGCTCTTTTGGAACGTTTCGAGCGTCAGCGGCTTCCGCGCATTCTGGCGCTGAAACAGCAGGTCGACGAGGGCGGCAAGCTGCGCGCGGGGGATGTCGATTTTCTCTCGGAGGTACTCGCAGACGCACAACAGAATGCCCACCTCATCTCAGAGCTGCCCCAATGTAAAGACTTGTACGCCCGAGTCGTACATCTTTATCGTGAGATTACCGAGAAGGCGTTGGCGAACGAGCACGGTGTTTGAGCCGCATTGACCGCTCCCCCGATTCGCGCGGTTTGCCGTCCTACGAACCTTCCGGCTCTGCGATTACCGCACTGGAAGCTCCCAACTCATCGTAACGGCAACCCTATATCCGGGCGTATCCCGATCCGACGCGTTAAACTGACGCAGCCTTCATCCGCGACCGCAGCCGATGCGCTCGTGGACAACGACTGCACAGTGTCCTTTGTGTCGGAGAGAAACGGGAGATCGATCGATGAATCAGATGGATCGGGCGGAAATCGTGCGCAGCTCGGTGCTCGGCACCGAGCTCGACGAGACGGAAGCGTCGATTCTGGCGGAGCACATGGGCCTCGTCAGGCTGACCAGCGGGGAATTGCTGGTCTCCGAGGACGAGCAGCGGCGCACCCTGTTTCTGCTCGCGGAGGGGCGTCTGTGCGTCTGCAAGACGGTCGGCGGGGTCGAGGAATCTCTCTATCGGATGCGTCCGGGCGAGTGCGCCGGGACCCGAGCCTTCGTCGATGGCTCCGCGCGCAAGGCAGCCTTGCGCTCGGAGGACGACAGCAGTGTTCTGACCCTGGAGCCCGATGATTTCGAGGCCCTTGTCGAGGCCCATCCCCGCCTGGTCTACAAGGTGATGCGCGCGATCTTCCGCATCACGCACACGAACCTGATGCGGGTCAACCTCGAGCGCAACGAGCTCGCGAACTACATGCACAAGACCGGCGGGCGCTATTGATGCCGGGGTGATGCCGGGGTGATACCGAAAAGCGCCGCCGCACCAGGGGCTTGGATTCGTTGCTCCGTTCGGGTCCGGACATCGCCTTGGCCTGTATCCGCTGTTGCAGCGATCCGATGGCGAGTTTTGCCTGCGCCTGCGTTCTCGCCTGACTCAGGTGTCCCCGCATGATTCGGGTCCTCATCGTCGACGATGATCCGGATATCCGGGATCTGGTCGCGCACGAGGTCCGTCAGCAGGGTTGGGACCTGCTCCAGGCGGGCAGCGACGCGGAGCTGACCGAGCTGCTGCGGCAGCACACGCCCGACATCATCCTGCTCGACATCCGCCTGCCCGATCAGGACGGCTTGACGATTGCCCGGAGGCTGCGCGCAGCCTCGACGATCCCGATCATCATGCTGACGGGCATGGGCTCGGACGTGGACCGGATTGTCGGGCTGGAGCTCGGCGCAGACGACTATGTGGTGAAGCCCTTCAACCCGCGTGAGCTGATCGCCCGCATCAAGGCGGTGCTGCGACGGACCTCTGCCGGAGCGACGGTGCCCGCGCCGACGCCATCCCCAGGACACGATTGCAGACGTTTCGCCGGCTGGATGCTGGATCTCTCCGCCCGTCTCTTGACCGACCCCGACGGCAACCCGGTGTCCTTGACCAATGCCGAGTTTCTCTTGTTGGAGGCCTTCCTCGACGCCCCGCGCCGGGTCTTGAGACGCGAGCATCTGCTCGAGCGCACCCATTCGTTCGAGGCCGATGTCTTCGATCGCACCATCGACGTCCTCATCATGCGTCTGCGCCGTAAGATCGAGTCCAACAGCCACGCCCCGCGGCTCATCCGAACCGAGCGCGGAGCAGGCTATGTCTTCGATTCGGATGTGGAACAGACGGGGCAGCGTAGATCGGATTAGCGCATTCGTGTTTTCCTTTGTGTCCTTTGCGCCTTTGCGGTTCCGAATGCCGGATTGAGGTTACTCGCCATCGAGCGCCTGCCGAGTCGCGTATGCCAGATGCGCCCGACTGACCGGTTTGCGGAGCAGCGCGGCGGCTGGGTCCTTGATTTCGCGGGCCTCGCCGGACGTAAACAAGATCGCCAGGTCGGGCCGGCGTGAACGCGCCTCGCGGGCCAGGGTGACCCCGTCCCAGGGCGC
>JBGSKP010000044.1:0-1702 GCA_041741175.1 Thiocapsa sp.
GGGCGAGCACGCCGAGACCTGCGCCGACCATCAGGACCTTGCGGTTGATCCGCGTGACTGGCTTCGGGCTGGAACGGATCTTCAGCCGCTCGGCATGCTCGTCAAAGGGAATGGGCTCGGACATGGGCATCAGTCCCCGAAGATCGCGGCCAGAGGCGAACGACGCTCGTTGCGACTAATGCGGACAACCGTCTGATTGCGCTCGCCAAGGCGAAGCTCCGCCGCGCGGAACAACCGGTCGACAACATAATAGTTGCCGCGCACCCAGTAGTTCACGAGTTCCGCATCGCCATCTGCGCCGAGCACGAACAGCGGCGGCATGTCCGTCGTGGCAATGTCCTCGGGCATCTGGATGAACACCTGCCGCCCGTCATCGAAGACGCGCACCGGCTTCCAGTCCGGACTGTCGCCGGAGAGGCGGTAATCGAAGTTAAGGCCTTCCAGCGTCAGGCCGCGTTCCACGCTGCCAGCGTCTCTTGCGATTGCGCGTTCATTGCGGGCGGTCAGGCCCGCCAGCTCATCGGCGGGATAACGCCAGGAGAGCGCAGCCATATAACCGCCATCCGTGCTTTCGAGTTCCAGATGATAGGTGCGCCGGTCGGTGGCGATCATCAGGTTTGTGCGAATGCCTGCGCTGATGGGTTTGACCAGGACATGCGCGCGGGCGGTGTTGCCGGACCCGGAGATCGTGTCCCCCACCACCCAGCGCACTGTGTCACCCGCCGAGACCGAGACGAGTTCCTCGCCGGGCTGCAGGGCGATATCGCTGACCTGGCCGGGGCTGGCGTAGAGGCGGTAGAGCGCCCCTTCGGTATAGGGATAGACTTGGATCGCGTTCACATAGCCATCGACCGAGGGCTCGATCAGGGCGCTGGTGCGGCCTTGGCGGATCGCCTCAGTGGGAGAAACGGATGGCGCGCTGACGGTTCTCGTATAAGTCCGCGTGACGCTGCCATCGGCATTGGTGGTGACGCGCGCACCAACTGGCATCATCTGGCCGGGCAGCGGCAGCGCCACGGCGGTCTCGACAATTTCGACCGGATAGTCGGTCCTGTCCTCGACGGGCGTGGCCGCAACGAAGGCGCTAGCGTCGATAGGTTCAAGCTCGGTCGTGGCGCAGGCGGATAACAGCGCCATGGCGGAAGCGGCGGTGAGAATACGAAGCATGGGGATCATTCTCCTGTAACGAGGTCCTGACCCCAGTTCAGGGCATGGACATAAAGGCCGAGCGGATTGGCGCGCAGGGTCTCTGCGTCCGTCGGGGCTTGCGTGATGAGGGTGAAATTGCCGGTGAACCTTTGGGCTTGGACAAGCGCGCCATTTTCATAGGTCTTCTCGATCCAGCGGGCCTGGAAACTGTCGTCTGAGACGCGCACCACGCTGACGACATCCACGGTGCGCGACTTGCGTCCAACATCGGCGAACGGATCATTGGCCGAGGCGTATTCGTTAAGGGTCGTCGCGGCGCGATCAGTGACAAAGTCATAGGCGCGCAGCCAGTTCTCGCGCACGACGACGGGATCGACGCTGAGGCCCCGCACATGTTCGATGAAGTTGGCGAGGTGATGGGCGATCTGGGCGTCGGTCGGTGTGTAACTTGTCGTGGCCGGAGCACTGGCTCTTGCCGCGCCGGTCTCATCGACTTCGACGACATAGGGCGTGACGGTTGATTGCATCGATCGCCAGACCAGCGCGCCGGAGG
>JBGSKP010000045.1:0-2517 GCA_041741175.1 Thiocapsa sp.
TCTTTATGGTAAAGAATAAGGCACGCAGGCCTAAATTACGCATCGAGTGCAAGCCCGCTCCCCAGCAGTGTCTCGGGCAGCGACAGCGTCAGGTCGGGGACAAGCAGTGCAACAGCCAGCGCCGGCGCGGCCGACCAAGGCAGAAGCCTGACTGCCAATGGCCGTGCCGCGCGGACCGCCCACAAGGACGCGGCGAGGAAGGGCCAAACCAAGGCGAACAGGACCGCCGACGGAAGGAGCTCCGCGCTCACGGTCGCCTGAACTCCTGCTCCGCGATAAAGCGTGCCCATTCCAGCGGACTGAAGGGCAGCGCCGCGAAGAGCCCGGCCAGTAAGGCGGCCAGTGCCGTCACCAGGGGCGGCCACAAGAGTGCGCGTGCGGTCTCGCGACGCCCGAAGTCTCGCTCCTCGGGCCAGCTCGCAGGCGGCTCCCGGAACCAGGCGGCATGCAGGATCGGCAGGAAATAGGCGGCATTGAGCAGGCTGCTTGCCGCCAGGACCACCAGCACCCAGTGTTGCCCCGCATCCAAGGCCCCCAGTCCCAGATACCACTTGGTGACAAAGCCGGCCACCGGCGGTGCGCCGATCATCCCGAAGGCCGCGATCGTGAAGGCAACCATGGTCCAGGGCATCCGACGTCCAACGCCGTTCATTTCGCTGACCTTGTGGATCCCCAGGGTCTCGGCCAGATTCCCGGCGCAGAAGAAGAGGGTAATCTTCATCAGCCCCTGGTGGATCAGATGCACCAGACCGCCGACGGTCGCAATGGGGCTGGCGATGGCGACACCCAGAACGATGTAGGAGACCTGACTGACCGTCGAGAAGGCGAGGCGCCGCTTCAGATCATCCTGGAACATGGCGCGCAGCGATCCGTAGAGGATGGTCGCGGCAGCCAGGATGGCCAGCGGTAGCATACCCCCGAGCAGGGCCGCGAACTCGACCCCGAAGACCTCGTAGACCACACGCACGATTCCGAAGGCACCGGCCTTGACGACCGCGACCGCATGCAGCAAGGCGCTGACCGGCGCCGGCGCGACCATGGCCATCGGCAGCCAGGCATGCAGCGGGATCAGGGCGGCCTTCACCCCGAGCCCGGCGATCAGAAAGACGAAGATGAGGATCAGGGTCGGATGATGTGACGGGTCCAGCTCGGAGACGAACCCGCGCGGCGTGAACTCCAGCGTTCCGGTCAGGGTGTAGAGCCAGACGATCCCCAACAGCATCAGGGCACCGCCGCCGACCGTATAAGCCAGATAGACCTGACCGGCACGGCGCGCGACCTCGGTGCCGCGATGCACCACCAAGGGGTAGGTCGCCAGGGTCAGCATCTCGTAGAAGAGCAGGAAGGTCAGCATGTCGGCGGCCATGGCAACCCCGACGGTCGCGGTCACGCACAGGCTGAAGAACCCGAAGAAGCGGCTGCGATGCGGCGAGCCCTCCAGATAGCCGATGGCATAGATGGTCGTGACCA
The DNA here is from genome assembly GCA_041741175.1 of Thiocapsa sp. Classification (GTDB taxonomy): domain Bacteria; phylum Pseudomonadota; class Gammaproteobacteria; order Chromatiales; family Chromatiaceae; genus Thiocapsa. The sequence continues at coordinate 1,471 of JBGSKP010000045.1, forward strand.
GCCACAGCAGGCTCGACAGGACCAGGAAGAGAAGAGCCAGCGGTCCGGCGCGCAGTCCCAGATCCAAACCCGGCAGAAAGGTGATGCGGATCTCGTAGGTGTGCCCGTGGGCGACGCCCCAGAGCATGACGCCGACCAGCGCGAGCTTGGTCAAGGCACCTGCCAGGTTGAGCGTGGTGCGCAGACGCACGCGCGATTCGTCCAGACCGAAGATCAGAAGACCCGGCACAAGCGAGCTGCAGAGGACCAAGAGCGGAACCCAGGCGTCCAAGGTCATGGCGCTGCCCCCGCCGTCCGGATCCCGAACGGGTCGCCGATCTCGAGCAAGGCGAGCGGCTGGGAGACGATCAACCCCATCAGCACCGCCGCCGCGGCCAGTGCGAAGGCGGCCCACTCCATCGTTGCCGGCACCGGCTGCGCCTGATGCGGGTTCTCGGACTGGGTAAAGGCATAGCCGACGACCTTGAAGACATAGGTTGCGGCCAGAACGCCGCCGAGGATGATCACGATCGCCCAGCCCCAGCGACCCTGCGTCAGCGCCGACTCCAGCAACAACCATTTTCCGATGAAGCCGCCGCTCGGCGGCAGCCCCATGATGCTGACCCCGGCCAAGGCAAAGGCCGCCATGCTCAGCGGCAGTCGCTGCACGACCCGATCCAGATCCGCGATCCGGTCATGCCCGCCGAAGCGCAGCAGGTTCCCTGCAACCAGGAACATCGCCGCCTTCGCCAAGGCATGGGAGAGGGCGAGATAGAGGACACCCGTCCAGGCCGTGATCCCGGTCCCGACGGCGAGCGGAAAGGCCAGAAACAGATAGCCGATCTGGGCCACCGTCGAGTAGGCGATCAGCAGCTTCAGGCGCGTCTGAACCAGGGCTTGAATCGAGCCCCAAAGGATGGCCGCCGCGCCGAGCAGACCCAGCAGCGTGGCGACCCCGCCCGCGATCTCGCCGAAGAGCTCGATCCAAAGACGCAGCAGCAGATAGAAGGAACCCTTGACCACGAGCGCCGAAAGCGCGGCGCTGACCGGCGCCGCCGCGCTCGCGTG
>JBGSKP010000046.1:0-2673 GCA_041741175.1 Thiocapsa sp.
TCGCCGCCCAGGGGAAGACGCCCTTCTCGTAGGCGATGCCCTTGGCCTTGGCATCGGTCTCCGTGAGGCCCATCCAGGCAACCTCGGGGTCGGTGTAAGCGACCGAAGGAATGGTCATGGGGTCGAAGAGGGCAGGCATCCCGGCGATGACCTCGGCAGCGACCTTAGCCTCGTGGGTCGCCTTGTGGGCGAGCATCGGCCCGCCGACCACGTCGCCGATGGCGAAGATGTTCGGCACGTTGGTGCGCATGTGGGCATCGACTTTGATGAACCCGTGCTGGTCGACCTTCACCCCGGCGGCCTCGGCGTTGACGAGCTTGCCGTTCGGGCGCCGGCCGATGGCGACCAGGACCTTATCGTAGACCTCTTCGCCGGGCATCTTGCCCTCGAAGACGACCTTGATGCCTTCGGCGGTGGCGCTCATCTGCGCGACCTTGGTGTCGAGTCGGATGGTGCTGTAGCGCTTCTTGATGACCTTTTCGAGCGCGCGCACCAGATCGATGTCCGCACCCGGCATCAACTGATCCTTCATCTCGACGACCTCGACTGTCGAGCCGAGCGCGCAGTAGACGCTGGCCATCTCGAGCCCGATGATGCCGCCGCCGACGATCAGGAGACGCGCGGGGATGTCCGCGATCTCGAGCGCGTCGGTGGAGTCCATGACCCGCGGGTCGTCGTGCGGAAAGCCCGGGATCTTCATGGGTGCCGAGCCGCACGCGATGACACAGTGGTCGAAGAGGATCCGCACCGGCCCGCCGGGTTGTGCCACGGTGATCCGGTTGGGTGCCTCGAAGCGACCGGTACCCTGGATCACCTCGACCCGACGTTGCTTCGCCATCGCCGCGAGACCGCCGGTTAGCTTGGCGACCACCTGCTCCTTGCCGGCGCGCATCTTGTCGAGATCGATTTCGGGCTCGCCGAAGGTCACGCCCATGGTGCCCAGGGTCTTGACCTCTTCGAGGATGGCTGCGGTGTGCAGCAATGCTTTGGAGGGGATACAGCCGACGTTCAGACAGACGCCGCCGAGGGTGTCGTAACGCTCGATCAGCACGACCTTCTTACCGAGATCGGCGACGCGGAAGGCGGCGGTGTAGCCGCCCGGGCCGGCGCCGAGCACCACGACTTCGGTGACGATCTCTTGGCCGCCGGACGTTTCCGTGTCGGCTTTCGCGTTCGCTTGCGCAGAGCCCCCCGTCGTCCGTGTCCCCTGGACCTCGAGCGTCATGATTCGCGTGCCTTCGGAGATGCGATCCCCGACCGCGACCTCGACAGTCCGAATGATGCCGGCGTGCGGTGCGGGGATTTCCATGCTCGCCTTGTCGCTTTCCAGTGTTATCAGCGACGCCTCTTCGATCACCGCATCACCGGGAGAGACCAGGACCTCGATGACCTCTACGTCCTTGAAGTCGCCGATGTCCGGTACCTTGACCTCGATGATGTCGCCGCTCTTGTCGTTCATGGTGTGATTCTTCTCTTGGGGCCGTAGTGGCCGCGCGATGATGATTGCTCGATATCGCCCAATGCTAGACGAAAGCGTGTCGCGAGGCGAAGCCATCGACCCTATTCACTGCATTGGATTCGAGGATCGGGCTTGGGAACGCGGGGCGTGGCGTCCGTGCTCCGGAGCCCCCCCAGCGCCCGTGTCAGAGCCCCGGTCACAGCAGGAGCTGACGCAGATCTCCGAGCAACTCCCCGAGCAGGCTGGTGAAACGCGCCCCGTCCGCACCGTCGACGACACGGTGATCGTACGACAGCGACAGCGGCAGCATCAGGCGCGGCTCGAAGTTCTGCCCGTTCCAGACCGGCTTGGTCGTCGCACGCGAAACCCCGAGGATGGCGACCTCGGGCGCGTTCACGATCGGCGTGAAGGCGGTCCCGCCGATGCCGCCGAGGCTGGAGATGGTAAAACAGCCGCCCTGCATATCTCCCGGCAGCAGCTTGCCGGCGCGCGCCTTCTCCCCGAGTTCGGACAGCTCGACGGCCAAGGCGAAGATGCCTTTCTTGTCGACGTCGCGCACGACCGGGACAACCAGACCCTGGGGCGTATCGACCGCCACGCCGATATGGGTGAAGTGCTTGAGCACCAGTCCCTCGCCGTCCGGCGTTAGCGACGCTTTGAGGACCGGCATCCGGTTCAGGGCCGTGGCGACCGCCTTGAGCAGAAAGGGGACGAAGGTCAGCTTGATGCCCTTCTCGGCGGCCTGCGCCTTTTGCGCCGTGCGGAAGTCTTCGAGCGAGGTGATGTCCGCCTCGTCGAACTGAGTGACATGCGGCACCGAGAGCCAGCAGCGGTGCAGATGCCGGCCGCTGAGTTTCTTGATACGCGAGAGCTCGGTGAGCTCGATCGGGCCGAATTTTGAGAAATCGATCTCGGGCGCGGCGGGCAAGGCGAAGGGCAGCGCGCCGCCGGACCCGGTCGGAGCGCCTTGCGCGAGTGATTGTTTGACGAATGCCTGGACGTCGTCTTTGAGCACGCGACCCTTCGGCCCCGATCCCTTGACGAATTTCAGGTCGACGCCGAGCTCACGAGCGAAACGTCTCACGGTGGGGCTCGCATGCGCCTTGCGACCCTTGGCGATGGCCGCCATGTCCTCCGGGCGCGGCAGCACCGGGGCTGGGCGACGCTCGGATTCGCCGGGCACGCGCTTGGCACTCGATGCCGGTCCCGGCGGT
>JBGSKP010000047.1:0-2490 GCA_041741175.1 Thiocapsa sp.
TATGGCGGGCGGGCGCTTCGCGGTCGAGATCGAGACCCTAGCGCCAGAGCGCGCCGGCACCGGCGGCCTGGAACGCATCGCCTTTCTCGTCAGCGCCAACCCGGGCCAGCCGCCGCAGCCCCTCGCCAAGGTGGCCTCGGGCGGTGAACTCTCGCGCATCAGTCTGGGCATCCAGGTCGCCACGGCGGAATGCGGGAGCGTTCCGACCCTGGTCTTCGACGAGGTGGATGTGGGGATCGGCGGCGGAGTGGCCGAGATCGTCGGCCGTCTGCTGCGCCGCCTGGGTGAATCGCGCCAGGTGCTCTGCGTGACCCATCTCCCTCAGGTCGCCGCCCAGGCACACCAGCAGTTGCGCGTCCGCAAAGAAACGCTCGACGGCCAGACCTACACCCGCATCGAAACCCTGGACGCCGCGGCACGGATCGATGAGATCGCCCGCATGCTCGGCGGCACCCGGATCACCGAACGCACCCGCGACCACGCCGGCGAGATGTTGGGCTGGGCCGGATAACCGGCCGGATGGTCGGCGCCCGAGTATCATTCCAGCGCCCCTCTTGCTCCACGGAGTCAACGCATGAAAGTCATGGTGACCGGCAGCGCCGGTTTTATTGGCTCGGCCCTGTCGTTACGCCTGCTCGCACGCGGTGACGAGGTGATCGGGATCGACAATCTGAACGACTATTACGACGTCGCGCTCAAAGAGGCCCGGCTCGCCCGCACCCTGTCGATGGAGGGCTACCACACGGAACGTGTCGATATCGAGGACAGCGCGCGCATGCGCGAGATCTTCGCCCTGCATCGCCCCGATCGGGTCGTAAACCTGGCTGCTCAGGCCGGTGTCCGCTACTCGATCGAGAACCCGATGGCCTATGTCGGCACCAATCTGGTCGGCTTCGCGAATATCCTCGAGGGCTGCCGGCACAACGACGTCGAGCATCTGGTCTATGCCTCAAGCAGCTCGGTCTATGGCGCCAACACGACCATGCCCTTCTCGGTCCATCACAACGTCGACCATCCGGTTAGCCTCTATGCGGCCAGCAAAAAGGCCAACGAGCTGATGGCGCACACCTACAGCCATCTGTACCGGCTGCCGACCACCGGCTTGCGTTTTTTCACCGTCTACGGCCCCTGGGGACGGCCCGACATGGCGCTTTTCAAGTTCACTCGCGCCATCCTCGCCGGCGAGCCGATCGACGTCTTCAATTACGGCAAACATCGCCGTGACTTCACCTTCATCGACGACATCGTCGAAGGCGTCATCCGCGTCCTGGACCGGGTTCCGACCGGCGACCCGGGTTGGTCGGGTGCGCAGCCGGATGCGGCAAGCAGTCTGGCGCCCTATCGGATCTACAACATCGGCAACAACCAACCGGTCGAGCTGATGGACTACATCGGCTTTCTGGAGGAGGCGCTCGGCCGCAAAGCGCAGGTCAAGCTGCTGCCGCTTCAGCCCGGCGACGTGCCGGATACCTACGCCGACGTCACCGATCTGGTTCGCGACACCGGCTACTGCCCGGACACCCCGGTTCGCGAGGGCGTGGCGCGGTTCGTGGAGTGGTATCGGGGCTTCTATAGCGTTGAATATTGATCCAATCACAGTTCCTCGGGCGCGAAATCGCGCTCCATAAACCTGATTTACAGGTGAGAAAGTGAACCGAGACCAAACTTTGAGGCTTCTGGCCGAGCACAAGGCGGATCTGGCTCGACGTTTCGGTGTCACGGAACTGGAGCTCTTCGGGTCGATGGTGCGCGGCGATGAGCGAATGGACAGCGACATCGATATCCTGGTGTCCTTCGATGGGCCATCGACATCGCAGCATCCCCAGCGGTTACAACGGACAGCCGCTGGTGGTGATGCTGCATGGTTGCACGCAGTCTCCGGATGACTTCGCCGACGGCACCCGGATGAATCTGCTCGCCGAAGAGCAGGCCTTCCTGGTCGCCTATCCGGCGCAGTCCCTGATGGCAAACCCCTCCAGATGCTGGCAGTGGTTCAGCCCGGAGCACCAGCAACGGGGCCGCGGCGAGCCGGCGCTGATCGCCGGCATGACAGGGGAAATCGACCATGAGTTTGCGGTCGATCAGGGTCGCGTCTATCTCGCCGGCCTCTCTGCCGGCGGGGCCGCCGCAGCGGTGATGGGTGCGACCTACCCGGAACTCTATGCCGCGATCGGTGTGCATTCCGGCCTGGCCTACGGGGTCACCCGCGACATGCCATCCGCGCTGGCTGCAATGCGGCAGGGCGGGTCGCCCCAGGGCGTTCCGGGCCATCCGGGCGATCGGCAGCGTCCCCCGGCAGGCCATGGGTCGAGGGTCGTTCCCACCATCGTGTTTCATGGTGATCGCGACACCAAGGTGACCTCAATCAATGCCGAACAGGTGATCGCCCAATCACAGGGTACGGCACGGTTGCGCAGAACGGTCAGCCACGGGGAGGCGGCAGGCTGGATCGGTTACACGCGAAACGTCTACGCCGACGCGACCGGCCGG
>JBGSKP010000048.1:0-1598 GCA_041741175.1 Thiocapsa sp.
AGCAGTCCGGCCAGCGCCGGCCAGCCCCAGGCCGTGAAGTCGATGCCGGATCCGGCCAATCCGGACCCGACCGGCTCGGACGCCGGTTGATCAGCGTTGCGATTCGCCGGCGCCTCCGCGGCGGTCTCGGGTGCGTCCGGCAGTATGGCGCCAGTCTCGGCAGGCGCCGGGGCCACCTGGATAGTCCGCGCGGGGATGACGGCGACGCGCTCCTGATCCGCCACGACATCCCACCAGGGCAGGCGAACCTCGGGAAGGGTCAAGACCCCTGCCCGCGTTGGGATCAGGGCCACTTCCTGGCTCGAGGTTGCAACCGGCGCGCCGCCACCCGTCAGATCTTCGCTGCGCGGAGGCCCCGGATACAGTTGAACACCGTCCGGAGCCGCCAGATCCAACACGGGCAATTGCGCGGCCGTCGCGCCGCGCGCGGTGACGACCAGGATACGGGTCACCGGCTCACCGACCTGAAAGGCCGGCACAGTCGGAATCCACTCCTCCGAGAGCTCGATCGACTCGGCCGGCAGCCAGGGCGTCGCCGCGCCGGCCGGTTGCGGACGCACCTGGATCTGCAGATCAGGCGCCCGCTCCAGAACACGGCGTCCGGCAGGCGCCAGGCCCGGAATGCCGCCGAAGAAGACATCGAAGTCGGAGGCCGGGCTGCGCCTCGTCGCATTCGGATCGGGGACGACGGCGTCCAATCGAGGACCGATGATCGTCAGCGGGCCGCTCTTGAGCGGCACGACGAGAAAGCGTCGTTCGATCACCTGATACCGCTGGCCATCGATGATCTGGATCGCGCTGTCGTCTTCGCCCTCGCGCATCAGGGTCGCCCCCTCCACCTGGGGATCGGATAGCGTCGCCCGCTGCGGCGCGTCCCGATAGAGGACTTTCACACGATAGTAAAACGCCTGATGAATGTAGGGCGTGCGTTGATCCGCGTCGGCTTCCACGAAGATCGGCTTGGGTCCCGCCACACCCTCGCCCGCCGCATCATCCTCCAGGACATCGACCACAAGCGGCCGACTGCGCTTATCGCCCCACGCCAGTACGGGGATCTCCAACCGCCCAAGCCGCTTGGGCGCAAGCTCTAACGTCCATTCTCGAGTATGCGACACCATCCCGTTGACGACGCTCATACGCTCACTCTGACCGCGACTGAGGATCTCGAAGTCAGCCTCCAGCGGTTGCAGATCCGGCTCGCCGGATGCCTCGCCATCGGCGACCAGACGCATCGTCAGGGTCTCGTTGACGGCCAGGCGATGACGATCGAGCTCCACGCCGAAGTCTTCGGCAAACGCCGGAACAGCCGCCATCATCAGGAGAAGCAGTGCGAGCAGCCACCGCAGTCGCCACTGTCCGGCGGCGACACGGGCGACACGAGGCGTAATCCGATCGAGTTGAGGCAAGGTGTCCATCCGAGGTCGATACCAAACGCGACGTTTAGGGCAAGCGCCCCTCGCGACGCAGGTGTTGCAGAATAAAGCGCTGTTTGAGCAGCCCTCCCGGATCGTCCGGGACGCGGCGCAGCTGCGCCTCCAGTGCCTGCTCGCGCTCCCGCTGCTGCGAGCTTGGCAGCGCAGCGCCCGATAGCGCAGCCA
>JBGSKP010000049.1:0-3603 GCA_041741175.1 Thiocapsa sp.
GCGCTCTACGAGAGCTGGTCGGTGCCCTTCGCGGTCATCCTGGCCGTGCCGCTCGGGGTTTTGGGCGCCGTGCTCGCCGTGACCTGGCGCGGACTGCCGGCCGACATCTATTTCCAGGTCGGATTGCTCGCGACCATCGGACTGTCGGCAAAGAACGCCATCCTCATCGTGGAGTTCGCCAAGACGCTGCAGGAGCAAGGCAAGGACGCGGTTACCGCGGCCCTGGAGGCGGCACGGATGCGGCTGCGGCCGATCCTCATGACGTCGCTCGCATTCGGCTTCGGCGTCGTACCGCTGGCGATCAGCTCGGGTGCGGGATCGGGGGCGCAGAACGCGATCGGTACGGGTGTGCTCGGTGGTGTCGTCGCCGGAACCTTGCTCAACGTTCTATTCGTGCCGCTCTTTTTCGTGGCGATTCGGTCGCGGCTGGATCGGCGCACCGCTAGAGAGCCATCGGGGCAGGCGGTCGTGCCAGCGCCGACACCGGCGAGGCCGTAGGTTATGCTGACGTAGGAAGCACAACTGCCGCCGGACACAAGCACCGCTGAGTCGGCGAGCCGATAGCCCCGCGCCCGACCCGACTGCCTGTCGAGTATGCTATGTAGAGCGAATCGCCTGTCGGTGTCGGATGAGAAAGAGCGCAGGGATGACGAAGAGACTCAGCAAGGGAGCCGTGATCATGCCGCCGACCATGGGTGCCGCGATGCGTCGCATTACCTCCGAGCCCACCCCGGCGCCCAGGATGATCGGCAGCAGACCGGCAAAGATGGTGGCGACGGTCATCGCCTTGGGCCGAATCCGCATGACCGCGCCTTCGATGATCGCGCCGAGCAGGTCTGCTTCGTCCCGGAGCCGGCCCTCTTCGCGCCGCTGCTTCACCGCATTGTCGAGATACACCAGCATGATGACGCCGAACTCGGCAGCGACCCCGGCCAGCGCGATAAACCCGACGGCAACCGCCACCGACAGGTTGTAGCCGAGCAGATAGATGAGCCAGAACCCGCCGACCAGCGCAAAGGGCAGCGACAGCATCACCAGCAGGGCCTCGGCGGTCGAGCGGAAGGTGAGATACAGCAGCAGGAAGATCAGTGCCAGGGTGATCGGCACCACCTGCATGAGCTTGGCTTGGGCGCGCAGCATGTACTCGTACTGGCCGGACCAGGCGATCGAATAGCCAGGCGGCAGCGCGACCCGATCGCGCACCACGGCTTGTGCATCGGCGATATAGCGCCCGAGATCGCGCCCGCGGATGTCCACGAAGACCCAGCCGTTGAGACGCGCGTTCTCGCTGCGCAGCATGTCCGCACCGTCCACGACGACCACCTCGGCGATCTGCCCGAGCGGGATCTGAGCACCGGTCGGGGTGACGATGGGCAGCTCGCGCAGCTTCTGCAGATCGTCGCGCTGCTCGCGCGGGAAACGCACGCTCACCGGATAGCGCTCCAGCCCCTCCACCGTCCGTGTCACGGTGACGCCGCCCAAGCCGGCGGCGACGATCCGGTTGATGTCGCCGATGTTCAGGCCGACACGGGCGGCCGCCACCCGATCCGGTCGGATCTCAATGTAGCGTCCTTGGGCTGCGCGCTCCGAATAGGCCGAGGCGGTCCCCTCGATCTGCATCAATGCCTGCTCGACCTCGCCGCCGATGCGCTCGATCTCGGTCAGATCCGGACCCGAGATCTTCACGCCGAGCGGGGTCTTGATGCCGGTGGCCAACATGTCGATGCGCGTCTTGATGGGCATCACCCAGGCATTGGCGAGGCCGGGGATGTCGACCAACGCATCCAGCTCGGCGATCAGTCCATCCAGGGTCATCCCCTCGCGCCACTCCTCGCGCGGCTTGAACTGGATCAGGGTCTCGATCATGGTCAGCGGGGCGGGATCGGTTGCGGTCTCGGCTCGGCCGACCTTCCCGAAGACCCGCTCGACCTCGGGAAGACTCGCGATCAGGCGATCGGTCTGCCGCAGCAACTCGCCCGCCTTGCCGATCGAGATCCCGGGCAAGGTCGTCGGCATGTACATCAGGTCGCCCTCGTCGAGCTCGGGCATGAACTCGGAGCCGAGCCCCAGATGCCAGTTTCCCAGGACCGGCACGCCGAGGAAGGTCGCTTGCCAGGCGCTCGCAAGGTCCGCTTGCCAGCCCTCGATGCGCGACTCGGCGTCCCGATGCGGTCCCTCCTCGACGAGGAGACCGACTGCCTGGAACGGCCATTTCAACGGCGCCAGCAGACCGCCCACACCGGCCAACGGGATCAGGGTGGTGAAAAGGATCAGGACAGACAGGCCGACCACAAGAGAGGGACGGTGCAGCACGCCGATCAACAACGGCCGGTAGGCCCGGATCAGAAACCGGTTCAGCGGATTGGCATCCTCGCGCGGGATGCGTCCGCGGATCAGATACCCCATGAGCACCGGGACCAATGTCACGGCAAGCCCCGCGGCGGCCGCCATGGCGTAGGTCTTGGTGAAGGCCAGCGGCGAGAACAGACGGCCCTCCTGAGACTCGAGCGCGAAGACCGGCAGAAAGCTCACGGTTACGATCAGGAGCGAGAAGAAAAGCGCCGGGCCCACCTCGGTCGCGGCCTCGCCGATGACCTCCCAATGCCGGTCGAGGCTCAGATTCGGCCCGGCGCGCTCCAGGTGCTTGTGGGCGTTCTCGATCATGACGATGGCCGCATCCACCATGGTGCCGATCGCGATGGCGATACCGCCGAGCGACATGATGTTGGCGTTGATGCCTTGCGCATTCATGATGATGAAGGCGATGAGGATGCCCAAGGGCAGCGAGACGATCGCCACGAAGGCCGAGCGCAGGTGGAACAGAAAGACCAAAGAGACCAGGGCGACGACGATAAGTTCCTCGATCAGTTTGCTCTTGAGGTTGTCCACCGCGGCGAGGATCAACTCGGACCGATCGTAGGTCACGAGGATCTCCACGCCCTCGGGCAGCCCGGCCCGCAGGTCGTCGAGCTTCGACTTGACCGCGGCGATGGTGGCGAGCGCATTCTCGCCGTAACGCATCACGATGATGCCGCCGGTGATCTCGCCCTCCCCGTCCAGATCCGCGACCGCTCGGCGCATCTCGGGCCCGATCTGCACCCGTGCCAGGTCGCGCAGCAGCACTGGGGTTCCCGCCTCGGTCACATCGACCGGGATGGTCTCGATGTCGTCCACACCCGTGAGATAGCCGCGGGTGCGGATCATGTACTCCGCCTCGCCGCGCTCGATTACCGAGCCGCCGGCCTCCTGATTGGCATCGCGCACGGCGTCGGACACACGCGAAAGCGGAATCCCGAAGGCGCGCAGCTTCTCCGGATCCACCACGATCTGATACTCGCGCACCATGCCGCCGACGGTCGCGACCTCGGCCACGCCGGGCACGCTCTGCAACTCGAACTTGAGAAACCAGTCCTGCAGGCTGCGCAGTTGCGAGAGGTCGTGCCGGCCGCTGCGATCCACCAGCGCGTAGCTGAAGACCCAGCCCACGCCGGTCGCGTCCGGCCCAAGCCTCGGCTGCACACCCTCAGGCAGCGAGGCCGCCGCCTGATTGAGATATTCCAGGACACGCGAGCGCGCCCAATAGAGATCCGTGCCGTCCTCGAA